>DATCDE010000070.1 GCA_036510875.1 Actinomycetes bacterium | reverse complement strand
TGTCGTGGTCGTCCAGCCGGACGCGCGGATGCGCCGCATCATGGGCACCAACACGATGGTGGCCGCGAAGCGGCCGCCGGTGGCACTCGCGGCACGCGACTTCGCTGGAGCCGTGTTAGGAGAACAGGCACCATGGCTTGGTCACTGAACTGATGCCTGACCCCACCACACCGCCCCCTGCCCGAAGAACCTGGTCAGGCTCCAGTCAACGTGTGCCAGACGGGTGCGTCCGCACCGCACTGGATCGGCACGGCGGTGCGGCTCGGTTCACGGTGCCCTGGGGGCCTCTGCATCGACGCGGAGGCGAGCTCAGTTTTCGGCTGAACGATCTGGGGCCTTCTTCCTCTGTCGGGGTTGGGGTGGTCCGGACCAGGTTGGTAGCGAGGTGAGGGTCATGACGACGTCACGTCACCGCTTGCTGGGCATCTCAGGACTTGGAGCAGCGATGGCAGTGATGATGGCGCTGGGCGGCTGTGGTGGCTCGACCACCGGGGCTTCGGTCCCCGCGACGAGTTCGTCGACGGCTCACCCGACGTCCAGCCCGTCGTGGCCGGAGCCGGTGAACGCGGCCCTGCCGAAGTCGACGGCGGACCAGTTGCAGGCGCAGCTGGCCAGCTACATCGCGGAGAAGCACCTCGTCGGGCTCTCGGCTGCTGTAGAGACGCCGAAGGGCAGCTGGGCGGGTGCTGTCGGCGTCGACGGCGCGGGCAAGACCATCCGTGCGGACTCGGCGCTGGCGATCGCCAGCACCACGAAGACGTTCGTCGCAGCGGAGATCCTGCTGCTGTCCCAGGAGGGGAAGATCAAGCTCGACGCCCCGGTCACTGACTACGTGACCCTGCCGTTCGACTCGAAGGGAGCGACCATCCGGCAGCTGGCGACCATGACCGCCGCTTTCCCCGCACCCTCAGAGGAGACGGTCATCCGCCCCAAGGTGGCCGCTGACCTGACGAAGGTGTGGACCTGCGCCGACCTCCTCGACCTTGTTGAGCCCAATACACCCCGCGTGGGCAGCCTGGGTGGGCCAGCCGCGTACAACGGGCTCAACTACCACGTGCTGGGCATGGTGATCGAGAAGGTCACCGGCCAGCCGCTCGCGAGCGTCCTCCGCACGGACTTGCTCACCCCGGCCGGGCTGGACCGGATCTGGACCCAAGCCGGCGAGAAGCCCGAGGCGCCGCAGCCGCCGCTGGCAATGCCGGTCGACGACACCACCTACCCCGTCGCCGACGCCACGAGTGGCTACCTGCCATCGATCGCGGCAGCGACCAGCGCCTGCGCCGGCGCCGACATGGCCGCCGACGCACCCAGCCTGGCGCGCTGGGGCTACCTGCTCTACGGCGGACATGTCATCGACAACAGCCTGGTGACGATCATGACCACGCCGAACCCGAAGGGCGGAGACGAAACGGCCGGCCCGTACGGGTTCGGAACCATGATCGGTGATGACAACGGCGACCCGATGTGGGGCCACGCCGGCAACTACAACCAGTACACCTCGATCCTGCTGGTCTGGCCCAAGACCTCGACAGCGGTCTCGGTGCTCGTCCCCGTCACCGGAGGACCGGACAGCGACGTCCGGGGCGACCTCGCCTACGAACTCAACCAGACCGTGCAGAACACGACGTGAATCGATCTGCGCCACACGCCGAACCCGCTTGATTGCAGCGCACTCACTGCTGGCTCTCGCGCTCCACGTCACGTGCCCTTCAAGGGCACGTCGGGGCGACCCTGAAGGCGGAGCCTCGGCGGCCCAGTTACTCGGTTTCGCTGATGATCCGGCTCAGCAGTGTTGCGGCTAGCTCGTTGCCTTCGTCGACGAGGCGGTTGAGCGCGTCAACATCGCCATGTGCGGCAGCCACCTCCGCAAGGCGGTCCGCAGCCACCTCGTTGTCCGCGTCGATCAGGTAGTCCAGCGTGTCAACGTCGCCGCGTCCGGCGGCCGACTCGGCGAGCCGATCGGCCGCCTCGTCGTTCCCCACGTCAATGAGGTGCTCAACTCGTCGACGTCACCGCGCTCGGCGGCCAGGACTGCCAGCCGATCGGCGGCCTCCACGTTGCCATCCTCTGCGAGTCGGCGAAGAGCGGCGAGGTCGGTGCCAGTCATGGTTCGACGGTACGCCTGACGACGCCGGGCTACAGGCGAGCCGGCGACCTAATGCCGGGTCGACGCGCATTGGAACGGCATCACATCAGCGCGGTCGGGGCGCCGCCGGCCACCGGGCTGTGTGGTGGCGACGTTGGCCTCTGTCGCGGGCTGGGCTTGCACGTGAGGCTGCGAGCAGCCGCCCAGGGCGGCAGGGCCTGGGCATCTCCTCGGCGGGGGGAGTTGAGGGTCGTGACCGCGATGAAGCCGTCCGTTCCTGAATCGAGCCGACGGCGGTTGTTCCTGCGGTGGTCGGTGCCGTTGTTCGCGGTCGCCGTGCTGGTGGCCGCGTGTGGTGGCTCAGCCGGCACGTCGGGGTCCGGCGCCGGGCCGTCCAGCAGTCCCTCGCTGTCCGGCGAGCCGGTGGATCTAGTGTTCATTAGTGACTCCAGCGGCTGGCAGGTCGCCAACATCTACGCACAACGCGCGCAGAAGGCGTTGGGGCGGCCGGTGCGGGTCACCGACTGGGCCATCGGTGGCCTGTCGTTGGACCAGGCCCTGGCCCAGGTGAAGGGCGACCCGAGCAAGGTCGCCAACGCGGAGATCATCGTGGTGGGCTCGATCGGCCCGACTCCGGGGGGAGGAACTGGATCCGACTTCGAGAAGTGCGTCGTCCCGACCACGCAGCCGGACCAACAACCTCCCAAGACGTACACCGTCGCCGACTGGGCGACCTACCAGGCCGACCTCGGCTCGCTGTACGCCGAGATCTGGAACCTGCGTCAAGGCGCCCCCACGATCCTGCGGGCGCTGGATCGGTACAACCCAGTGATCAGCGACTGGCAGGCCGGCGGGATCCAGAAGGAGTGCACCGCGGGCTTCGCTGCCATGAACGGCGCCATCAAGGCGGCAGCCCAAGCCAACAGGGCGACGTTCGCGTCGGCTGAGGACGCACTCAACGGACTCGGACACCACCCAGGATCCGCGGGCGCAAGGCTACATCGCTGACGACGGGGTTCACTGCCTGGCCAAGGGTGCGGCCCTCATCACCGACACGCTGGCCGCCGCCGGGTTCGAACTGAACACGAAGCCCGCGCAGTAGCAGCAGGACCCCCGAGAGCATCGGGCTCCGCAACGATCAGCCGGACGCCCTATGACACGCCTCCATCAGCACCACGGCGCTTACCTAGTGCTGCCGGATCGAGCACCACGGGATGCGCCCTGCACCGGCGCTTCTTGATCGGGGCAACGACAGCTGGGGTGTACGGAGGTCCGAAGGGCCGTTGTCCTCTGCTGCTCACGGGTTGATCGGCGCGACGCTGATCCGGAGCGAACGACGGTGGCCGCGCTGGCCCGGTGAGGAGGTCGGGGACGGTGAGTCTGAGTGATCAGGAGAAGGCGGCTGTGTTCGCTCGGGTCGCCCCGGACGTCCTCGAGCAGGGCGTGCGGCCGATCAGCCGCCCAGCCGGGTGCAGCGGTGGGCTCACAGCGCGGGGCTAGTGGTGGCTTTGGTGGCGGCGCTGCTGGGGCTGGCTGGGCTGGGTGGCTGGCTGTACGTCGACCATCACCAAACGCCCAGTCAGCAGGCAGCCACCGGGGTGACCACGGCGTGGTTAGACGCGATGAATGCGCGTGACTTGGCGGCGCTGGAGCAGACGACCACCGGGAACTGGTCGTGGCAGTCGAGCGGGCCGCACGGTAGCTCGGCCCCTTCACCGGCCAGCAGCTGGAGAGCCTGATCCAAGCCGACTTCAACGTCAGGTTCCGCATCGACCCACGCGACCGCCCGGCCGTATCGAACGACACCCAGGTCGCGGTGGCAGCCCTGGTGACCGGCAGCACCGACAGCCGCGGCGTGCTGCTGTTCAACCTGAAGGAGAACCACGGCGAGCTGAAGATCGCCCAGGTGATCTGGCTGCCGTCCCGCTGAGCCGCGGCGGCCTCCACCGGGTCGGGACGCGGCCTTGGAGCGGTCACCAGGGAAGGCCGGGTGGGACGTGGTGCAGGACCCCGTCGGCGGTGGTGATCCACACCGAGTCGTCCGGGTCGGCGGCCAGGACGCTCTCGGGGATGACGTTGGCCGCTGCGGGGACCTTGGACCAGCTGGTTCCGTCGAAGCGGTACAGGGCAGGAGCATCGGCGGTCGGGGCCTCCCAGGGGGCTTGGTGCATCACCACCCAGAGGATTCCGTTCCTGGCGACCATCGACGTCGGGGCTCCGGGCGGCAGCCCGGTGGTGAAGGTGGTCCAGGCCGTGCCGTCGAACCGGGCCAGCGACTGCGCGCTGCTCTGGGACGCGCCGAGGTGCGCACTGACCTGCTCGACGTCGACCAGCCAGGCCCACACCGGGCCCTGGGGGTCGGCGGTGACGAGCAGGGGGCGGGCGTCCTTGGTGCCGCCAAGCGGTCGCGCCGTCGTCCAGGTCGCCCCGTCGAAGCGTTGCTGGCACCGGGCGGCCAGGTCGAAGATCGAGTCGTCGAGGCCGCCGGTCCACACCGTCCCGTCGGCGGCCATCACCAGCGTCGGCGACCAGCAGGACGGCCCGGGCACGCGGGTGACGGTGCCGTTGTAGCGCAGCAGGCTCCCCGGTGCCCATCCCCATGGGTCTTGTGAGTCCAGTTGCGCCCAGATCACTCCGTCGGGACCGACCATCGGGCTGTTGATGGTGGTCACGGTCCAGCCGTTGGGCCACTCGACGCTGCGCCAGGCCCCGCCCTGCTGGGTCAGCAGCGACCCCGCCACGGAGATCCACGGCTGCCCGTCTGGTGCCACCGTCAGTTGGCTACCTTCAATTGGCCAAGCGGTGTCGGATGCGGCCGGGAACGGATACCAGGTGCCCGCACTCCCGACCGTTCCGTGCCACAGGCCACGGCGCTGATCGCCGGTCCGTTCGTCCGCCGCGGCCCACGCCTGGCCGGTCTTCGTGACTACGAGCGCGCTGACCGCGTAGTCGTCGAGGTTCGCATGCCTGACCTCGACGATCGACAGCGGGACACTGAGCCCGGCCGTGAGATCCAGCCCGGACGGCGATGCAGACCCCGATGACTGGGTACCTGACGCAGACGGAGATGGGGACGGGCCACTGGTACAGGCCGCGACGAGTAACAACGTGATGACCGCCAGCAGGACCCAAGGCAGAGTCGCCCAACAGCAGATCGCCATAGGTGCGGGCGGATCAGCCTTCGAGGTGACAGGGCCCTGGGCCTGCATCGCCACCACCCCCAACGCGGCGGACCAATGGACCCGACCCGGAGGGCCAGATGAACCGATCCGTCACTCACCACGCTAGGCACGCAACCGGCGGCGTCGAAGAGGCTCAAGGCCCGAGCGTGCCCGCCAGGACCATGTCCCCTACCGACCCCCAGCGTGTCGTCGGTAGACCAGTCCTCAAAGCGAGGAGCCTTTGCTTCGAGACGACGAGAGCGAGGGCGTCATCGACCCCCTGGGGGCACCCGATGAGCACGTTCGCACCAGAGGAGAACCCTTACCGGCGTTGGGACGGCCACCAATGGTGGGCCTGGGACGGTCAGGCGTGGCAACCGGAGCACACACCCGCCGGAGTCCCCGATCCCTGTCCGGGGACTCCGTCAGGACCAGACCCCGCAGGATCAACCGGCCAAGGAGCTCCGGCTGCTCACCCAGGTGGTTCCGAAGTGGCGTCGCCGTTCGAGACCGTGTCGCCGTACGTGTCCGTCACCTCGCCGCCGAAGCACCGGCACGTCGGAGTGTGGATCGTCGCAGCCTTCGCCGCCCTGATCCTGGTGGTCACACTCGTGGCCCTCGCCGTCGCCGCCGGTCTTCGTGGGACAACCCCGAACACCGACGGCACCGGCTTCAACGACCCCGCCACCTTGGCGCAGAGCATCAAGGACAAGACCAACGCATCGACCGGAGGCGCGGCTGGCGCGCTCGTGGACGTGACCTGCGTCCCCCTCGACGCCCCCCGCCAGTTCCTGTGCCGCACCATCGACACCAACGGCACCACCTACTTCGTCACCGCCACCGTCTCACCGGACGGCACCAGCTGGATCACCGGCAGTTGAACCTTAGCTTGACCAGGCCTAGGCCCGAGGACGCCGACGGCGACCACTTGCCCGTTGCGCAGCGGCGACAACGCCGCCAGGTCCGTACCACCACCCCGGTGGGGCCACCCTGCACCAACTCCGCCACTCCGACCTTGGTCTGCACGCGGCACACGAGGCAGCTAGTGTCCTGCGCCGGGAATCCGTTGAAGATATGGGTTTAGCCGTTCGAGGATCTCGTCGGCGGTCTTGGTCCAGACGAACGGGCGTGGGTTGTCGTTCCAGGTGTCGATCCAGGCCCGGATGTCTTTCTCCAGCGCCTGCAGGGACCTGTGGGTGCCGCGGCGCAGCTGCTGGTCGGTGAGCAGCCCGAACCAGCGCTCGACCTGATTGAGCCAGGAGGAGCTGGGGGTGAAGTGCAGGTGGAAGCGGGGGTGCGTGGCCAGCCAGCTGGTGACGGCCGGGGTCTTGTGGGTGGACAGGTTGTCGCAGATCAGATGGACGTCGAGTTCGGCGGGCACCTGCGCGTCGATCTTGGTCAGGAACTTCGTGAACTCCACCGCCCGGTGGCCGCGGTGCAGCGAGCCGATGACCTGCCCGCTGGACACGTCCAGCGCGGCGAACAAGGTCGTCACGCCGGAGCGTGCGTCGTCGTGGGTTCGGCGCTCGGGCAGGCCCGGCATCATCGGCAGCACGGGACAGGACCGGTCCAGGGCCTGGATCCCGGTCTTCTCGTCCACGCACAGCACCAGCGCCCGTTCCGGCGGGTCCAGGTAGAGCCCGACGACGTCGCGGACCTTCTCGATGAACAGCGGGTCGGTGCTCAGCTCGACGGTGTCGACCAGGTGCGGCTTGAGGCTGAACGCCCGCCAGATCCTTCCGATCGTGGAACGCGACAACCCGGTCTCGGCGGCCATCGAGGCCCGCGACCAGTGCGTGGCGTCCTTCGGGGTGCGCTCCAGCGTCGCGACGATGACCGCCTCGACCTGCTCGTCGCTGATACTGCGCGGCCCGCCCGGGCGCGGCTCGTCGACCAGGCCGTCCAGCCGCTTCGCGACGAACCGCGACCGCCACTTGCCCACCGTCGCCGGCGTGCACCCCAGCCCGGCGGCAACAGTCGTGTTGTCCGCCCCGGCTGCGCACGCCAGCACGATCCTCGACCGCAACGCTACCGACTGGGCCGCCTTCGCCCGCCGCGACCACCGCAGCAGCTGCTCGCGCTCGTCCCCGGTCAACACCAACTCGGCCTTCGGCCGCCCCGTCCTCGCCACCCACCCATCCTAGGACTTACAGCAAGGACTCCCGGCGCAGAACACTAGGGGCCACCCACCCCCCAACGGCGCCTCGGTGGCGTTGTCGGACGGGGCCCCGGGAGTTGGTTATTGCCAGCGGAAGAAGCGGGCGGACAGGGCGGTGGCGATGATGAGGATGGCGCTGAGCACGGCGACGTCGAGACGAAGGCTGGCCCAGGGCGCGTC
>DATCDE010000069.1 GCA_036510875.1 Actinomycetes bacterium | reverse complement strand
TCGTGCACGATAACCGCTACGCCGACGTCGTCACGGGAGGCACGGCGCCGCACACGTGGATGGTCGCCAACGCGTGGATACCCATCGGATACGGGGAGTCCGCCGTGGTGGGGACGCGGAACCTGACCGCCGCGGTCTGTGTGCTGATGCTCGGTCAGACGTTGCCGCCGCTCTTCGTCAGCCCGCGCGGTGACCGGCCACCCATGCAGATGTTCCTGAAGGAGGTCACCCTCGAGAGCGAGGACTTCCACCGCCGCTACCGGGTGCAGGCGCTGGACCGGAAGTTCGCGATGGACATCATGTCCCCACGTGCGATGGAGCTGGTCATCTCACGCAACGACTGGGCGTTCTCCCTCGAGATGAACAAGGTCGTCTGCGTCAGCAAGGGTGCCCTGCAGACCGTCGAGGACGTACAGGCGCTGCTGGACGCGGTCACGCGGTTCGCCGATCTGATCCCGGAGTTCGTGTCCACCGACCGGGCCCTGCACCTGCCGACGCTGCCGGACGGCACGACTCTTGACCCTACTGACCCAGCCTCCCGGCAGCGCTTCGAGGAGGCCGTGGCCGCGATGGCGCCGGAGCAGCGGCAGCAGATGATCGCCAAAGCGCAGTCCGAGGGGGCGCGCTTCCTGCTCGGCATGTTCGGCAAGGATCTCCCCGCGGCCAGCGAGTAGCTCCGGTGAGCGTCAGGACCCAGCGCTCGCGGGCAGGAAGAACTCCAGCGGGATCCCGTCCGGATCGCGGAAGTTCAGGTGCCAGCCGAACGGTGACTGCTCGATGTCCGACCGCACCACGCCTTCGTCCTGCAGCCGCTGCTGCCAGGCGTCCAGCTCGGTGCGGTCAGCGCAGACGAAGCCGACGTGGTCCAGCCCGATGTACTCCTGGGTGAATTCGCCCGGCCGTACGTTGGGGTCCTGGCGCAGGTCGATGGCTTGGCCGCTGGGCGCCATCAGAACCTTCATCGGGGCCGGCTCGGAGAACTCGGCGACCACTGCCAGGTCGAACAGCCGCGTGTACCAGTCGGTGCTCTTCTCGATATCGCGCACGCTCAGGGCGATGTGCTGCAGCGTCGGTGCCGTCATGGTGATCCCCTCGGGTAGGCGTCCGGGGGGCCCGCCCCGCCCGCCCGACTCACCTGGCAGCGTGGACCGCGCCGAGCGAGCGCGCCAGGGCCGTTGGGCCCTGCCTGGCGTGACGGCACCGGTGGCGCAGTCGAGTTGTGATCGTCGGACGGTCCGGCGAATTGGGGCGCCTGGACCAGATGCTGGCCGACGTCAACGGGGGCGGCTGGGGGCGCGCACTCGTCGTCGGCGATCCCGGCATCGGTAAGACCATGCTGCTCAGCACCGTGGCCCGTCGGGCGGCCAGCCGCCGGCTCCGTGCCATCCGGGTGCGTGTCCCAGACGGCGAGGCGGGCTTGCCGTTCGCCCTCGTGGACGACCTGTTCCGGGCCGCGGGATCTGCTGCGTCCAGCGTCCCGGGCGTCAGTCGGCGCAGCGCGGCGCTCCTCGACCTGCTGCTGGGGCTGACGGCCACCGAGCCGCTCGTGCTGATCGTCGACGACGTGCAGAACGCGGACGATGCCTCCGTGACCGCGTTCGCCCTTGCGGTCGAGCGCTCGGCCGAGGCGCCCCTCGGTGTGCTCCTGGCGGCTCGACCCGCGCCGGATGTCGAGCAGCGCTTCGCGCGGTGGCTGCGGCTGGAGCTGTCACCGCTGTCCGCCGACGAGTCGGTACTCGCGGCCCTCGCCCAGACCCTGCAGGGCCACCCGCTCGCCCTGACTGAGGTCACGGAGCTGCTGACTGCGGACCAGCTCGCCGGTCGTGCTCGGCTGCCCGACCAGCTGCCGGTCACCCCGGTCCTGGTCGCTGCGCGGAGCGGCGGATTGGACCGGCTGCCCGAGCCGTCCCGGCTGGCGTTGCTGTGCCTGGCAGTGGCCGGCAGCGACCCGGTCCTGCCCACGGCGCTGCTGACGGCCAGCGGCTGCGCCGCCGCTAACCTGGACGAGGCCGTTCGTGGCCGGCTGGTCGTCGTCCGCACCGGGGCGACCCCACGGTTCGCCCACCCGATGGTACGCGAGGTCGTCCTCGACACTGCCCCCGCGCGGCTGGTTCGCAGGGTCCATGAGCGCGCCGCAACGGCGGCGGGTCAACTCGGGCTCCAACCGTCCGTGGTGGTGCGCCACCTGGTGCGATCCGTCGTCCTGCCCGATGAGCTGACTGCGGCAGCCATCGCCGACCAGGCCGCCCGGGCGGAGCAGCTGGGCCACTACGACGCGGCCT
This sequence comes from Actinomycetes bacterium, assembly GCA_036510875.1. NCBI lineage: Bacteria > Bacillati > Actinomycetota > Actinomycetes > Actinomycetes bacterium. The sequence continues at coordinate 7,604 of DATCDE010000069.1, read as the reverse complement.
GCCGCGCCTGGGAGTCCGCGGCGCAGCTGTCCCCCACGGAGGACGCCCGGGTGGAGCGGGCGCTGCACGGGATCCTGCTGGTGGTCCACCTCGGGCTCGGCGGCTCGGCGGTCGGCGGCCTGCTCGACCTGGTCGAGGGCGCGCCGCTGGAACCGGAAGCCGCGCGGTGGGTGCGCTGGCTCGGGGCGACCGTTCGAGCCGACAACGACCCGGCCGGCCGCCTGTCCGCGCAGTGGGCCGCCATCGAGGACGCACGGTGCTCCTCACCCGAGCTGCTCCCGAACCTGTTGTGGGAGGCGGCTGCCACAGCCTGGACGCTGGGTGACCCGGAGCAGGGGCTGCGCGCGGCACGCGAGGTGGCTGAGCTGGGTGCCGCCACGACCGACACGTCCACGACCACGGCGGCCTGGACCGGGACGGCCCTGCTCGCCGTGGCTGCCTTCGAGGCCGGCGACGTGGAGCGCGCCATGCAGCTACGTGCGGAGGCCCTGTCCCAGGCCAACGCGGTCGACCTGGCCACCCTCGACCTGGCCACCCTCGACCTGGCCACCTTGCTCGACGTCGTCGCGCTCGACGACTTGCTGCTCGACATGGGCGAGGGGGCGGCCCGGCGGCTGGCAGTCGCGGAGGAGCAGATGGGCGAGGCAGCTGAGCCACTGGCCTGCCTCTTGGGGATCCAGGCCTGGCGGGCCCGGGCCCGGGGTGACTGGGACGCTGCTCGCGCGCTGCTGGCCCGGGGACGGCCGCTGGCCGACCGGGTGGGGGCCACGGGGGCCCAACGAGGCATGGCCGCCCTGGCCGTAGAGCTCGCTGCGCTGTCAGAGGACGACGAGGTGCTGCGTCGCGAGGCTGCGCGGTTGCGGACCCTGGCCGGCCGCTGGGGCGACCGCAGACGGCTGGCGACACTCGACCGCAGCCTCGGTCTGCGCGCGTTGGTCGACGGGCGGCTGGAGTCGGCCATCGCGTCGCTGGCCGCGGCCGCCGACGTCCCCTTCCTCGGCCGCGGGCTGCGCGACGGGGTGCTCACCGCCCGGGTCGACCTGGTCGAGGCACTGGTCCGCAGTGGTGACCGTGACGCGGCGATGGTCCGGGCCGGCGAGATCCGGCCGTTGCTCTTCGCGATGGGCACCCCGCTGGCGCTGGCGCTGGCTGCGCGCGTGGCAGCTCTCGTCGCCGCGACCGACGAGGAGGCCGACCGCCACTACCGGGAGGCGCTTGGGGCCCACGCCGCTGCTGGGGACCCCTTCGAGGAGGCCCGCACCCTGCTGCTGCACGGGGAACAGCTGCGCCGCAGCCGGCGCCGCCGTGAGGCCCGCCTGGCGCTGGAGTCCAGCGTCCGGCTCTTCGAGTCGTTGGACGCCGCCCCGTGGCTGACCCGTGCCAGCGAGGAACTACGGGCCTGCGGCGGCAGCCCCGCCGCCGCAGCCGGCGGGGGAGCGTCGCTCGAGTCGCTCACCGCGCAGGAGCTCGCGGTGGCCAAGGAGGCGGCCGCCGGGCGGTCCAACCGTGAGGTGGCCGGGGCCCTGTTCCTGTCACCACGGACGGTGGAGTTCCACCTCAGCAACGTCTACCGCAAGCTCGGGGTGCGTGGCCGACCGGACTGGTCAGTCGGCTACGTACTTGAAGGACAGCTGGACCTTGGTCCGGTAGGTCAGCGACCCGCCGTCGCCCACCACGATGTCCTGCTTGATCACCTCGGCGATGCGCAGGTCGCGCAGCGAGCCGCCCGCGGTGGCGATGGCCTCGGCTGCGGCCTCCTCCCAGGACGTGGGGCTCGTCCCGATGACGTCGATCACTCGGTAGACACTCATGACATCTCCCATCAGTCGTCATCTCAGCGAACTCCTCCGCGCCCGTTCTGTCCAGCCCCGAGCTGGTTTGGCGTGCCCGGCCATGACAGCCTGACGGGGACAGCCAGTCGTTCCAGTCACAAGGGGGAGCCGTGGGTCGGATCGTGGTCGGGGTCGATGGGTCGGAGCCGTCGAAGGCAGCGCTGCGCTGGGCGGCGCGGCTGGCTCCCGGGATCGGCGCCACGATCGAGGCGATCGCCGCGTGGGAGTTCCCCACGAACTTCGGGTGGGCCGTGGAGGCCGGTGACTGGCGGCCGGACCGCGACGCTGAGACCATCCTGAACCAGACGCTGGACGACGTCTTCGGGTCGGATCGGCCGGCTGGTCTGGTGTCAGCGGCGCGCGAGGGCCGCACCGCCTCGGTGCTGATCGAGGCTGGGCGCCATGCGGAGATGCTCGTCGTCGGTAGCCGGGGGCACGGCGGGTTCACCGGACTGCTGCTCGGCTCGGTGAGCGCCGAGTGCGCCGAGCACGCGAGCTGCCCCGTCCTCGTCGTCCACGGCTAGCTGGTTGGGGGACCCGTGCCGGACACCATCCCGGGACTGCTGGCGGCCGCAGTCGAGGGTGCCCCGGACCGGATCTGGGTCCGCACCGACGATGGGTCGCTGACCTTCGCCGGGGCGGCCGCCCAGGTGGCCCGGCTCGGCAATCGGCTGCGCGAGGCGGGGGTTCTCAAGGGCGACCTGGTCGTGGTCACCGCGCGCACGACCCCGCCGTACCTGCTGTGCTGGCTGGCGCTGGCCAGCATCGGCGCGGTGTCGGTGCCGACGAACCCCGCCGGCACGATGCAGGAGCTGGCCGGGCTCATCGGGCAGGTGCGGCCCCGGGTGGTGGTGAGTGACAGCGCGCTGCTGCCCCAGATCCTGGCGCAGGGAGCGGCCGGGCCGTCCGTCCTGGGCGTGCTGGACATCGACGACCTCCTCGGTGACTGGCAGGTCGCCGACCCGTTCGGCGGGTCGGTGCCGATGGACGCCGGCCCGGACGACCTCGCCGTCCTCATCCCGACCTCCGGCACCACCGGTCGGTCCAAGCTGGTCATGCAGACCCACCGGGCCTACGCCATGGCCGGTGAGGGGTTCCCGTACTGGATGGAGCTCACCCCCGACGACCGGTTGATGACCTCGCTGCCCCTGTTCCACATCAACGCGCCGGCCTACTCGGTGCTCGGATCGTTGGCCTGCGGGGCCGGTCTGGCGCTGCTGCCACGCTTCTCGGCCAGCGGCTTCCTCGACGCGGCCCGGCGCCACGGGGCGACCGAGTTCAACGCGATCGGGGCGATGCTCGAGATCCTGATGCGCCAGCCGCCCCGGCCGGACGACGCGGACACCCCGCTGCGGTTGTGCTACACCGGGCCGTCGCCGGCGAAGGAGTGGCAGGAGGCGTTCGAGCAGCGGTTCGGTCTGCGGGTCGTCTGCGGCTACGCCATGTCGGAGTCGCCGTACGGCCTGATCTGGGCCCACGGCACCCGCCCGTTCGGCACCCTGGGCTCGCCTCGCCAGCACCCGACCCTGGGGGTTGTCAACGAGGCCAAGGCGGTAGATGACGACGGCCGTGAGCTCACAGCGGGGGACACCGGCGAGCTGCTGCTGCGCAACCCGACCGTGACCCCCGGGTACTGGGAGATGCCGGAGGTGACCGCAGCCACCGTCGTCGACGGTTGGGTGCACACCGGTGACCTGGTGACCGTGAACGCCGAGGGCACCTACACCTTCGTCTCCCGCAAGAAGGAGGTGCTGCGGCGGCGCGGCGAGAACCTCTCCCCGGCTGAGGTCGAGGAGGTGATCGCGGCCCACCCCGACGTGCTCGAGGTCGCCGTGGTCGGCGTGCCCTCCGAGCTCACCGAGGAGGAGGTCAAGGCGTTCGTGGTCGCTGCTCCCGGCCGCAGCCTGGACTTCGGTCAGCTGCACGCCTGGACGGTGGACCGCCTGTCGGCGTTCAAGGTCCCGCGGTTCTGGCAGGCCGTGGAGGCGCTGCCCCGGACCCCGACCTCCCGGGTGGCCAAGCACCGCCTCCCGACGGGCCACCCGTCGGAGGAGTACGACGCGGAGGCCACCCGGGCGCCGGGCTCGGCCTAGATGCGGAAGAACAGGTTGAGGAACCGCTCGGCCAGCGCCAGGTCGCCGCGCACGGTGCCCGCGTTGCTGCGCCCGAACGCGGTCAGCACCAGGCTGCCGGCGTCGAACTCGATCCGAGCCGGCAGGCTGTCGATCTCGCCGGGCTCGTACGTCAGCCCCTCCGAGCTCACCGACACCCGGTAGTCACCGGCGTTGTTGCCGCTGACCCGGATGCCGACGGTGAACGGCTCGCCGACGGCCCCGGAGCGGACGGTACCCCGCCAGATCTCGAACATGAACGGCACCAGCAGGTCGGCCGCTTCGCCGGGCAGGCCGTGCGCCTTCCCGCCGCCCTGGCGGATGTCCCACGAGTGGACGCCGTAGTCCATCAGCTGACCGGCGGCGTAGAAGAAGGCCGGCACCGGACCCATGTACGGGTGGGTGACGATGAGACCGGTCCACTCGTCGGCGGTCAGCGGTTCGAGGATCGCCTGCATCTTCTGGAAGTCGCTGCGGATCCGCTCCATCATCTCCGCCTGCGGCACCCCGCGGAACGCGCTGGCGAACTCGTCGACCTTCTCGCTCATGACGGCCAGCCCGTACGGCGCGGGCGCCTCGGTGCCGCTGCGGGCCGAGTCGAAGGCGCGGAAGTAGCCCTCGGTCGTGTCCACGATGTGCGCGATGATGTCCCGCGTCGTCCAGCCCTCGCAGGCGGTGGGTGCCTCCCACGCCTCCGGGCGGTCCGCCATCGCGAACATGCGCTCGGCCTCCTGCCGAACCACCCGCAGGATCGTGTCCTTGCCCTCGTACGTCATGGCGTTCCACTCGCTCATACCTGGCACCTCTGCTCGGTGAGGACCGGGAGCCCGGTCGGGCGTCACTGGGGGGCGAACGCACGGAGCAGGCGCTCCGCGTTGTGCAGCGCATCGATCGAATCGGTCTCCGCAGCGGTGGTCTCCGAGTCCCAGTTCAGGTCGAAGAACACCTCGGTGACGCCGATGTCGGCCAGCGCATCCAGGTCGGCTCTGATCTGGGTCGCGGATCCGTGCAGCGGGCGCCGGTCCGGCAGGTCGTCATCGGTCAGCTTGACCACGCCACGCACCACAAACCGCAGCGGGCCGGGGTCACGACCCGCCTCGACCGCGGCCGCGCGAACCACCTCGATGGACTGCCCGATCGTGGTCAGGTTCGCGCGGCTGCTGCTGATCCAGCCGTCGGCGATCCGGCCCACCCGGCGCAGGGCCACCTCGGCGGCCCCGCCCATGAGCACAGGGGGGTACGGCTTCTGCACCGGCTTGGGCTCAACCAGGGAGCGGGGCAGGTCGTAGTACGCGCCGTGGAACTCTGGCTCCGCCTCGGTCCAGGTGGTCTTGAGGTAGCGGACGTACTCCTCGGCGCGGGCGCCCCGACCGGCCCGGGAGACACCGACCGCCTCGAACTCCGGCGGCGCCCAGCCCAGGCCGAGGCCCACCTCGAGGCGCCCCTCGGAAACGACGTCCAGAGTGGTCAGCGCCTTCGACAGCACCAGCGGTGCGTAGTACGGCATGTTGACGACGGCCAGCCCGACCCGGATCCGTGACGTCATGGCGGCGACGTAGGCGAGCGCGGCGATCGGGTCGAGCACCCCGTGGTACGCCGAGCCCCACTCCTCGTCCACCGGGTGCAGCAGCCGCTGGAAGGTCCACAACGAGTCGTAGCCGAGATCCTCTGACAGCGTGGCCATCCGGCGGATGTTCGCTGGTGTGGCCCAGGACCCCGACACCGGCACGCCGACCCCTAGGCGCACCTCGGCCCTCCGCTACTCGTCAAGCTGACGGCCGGCGAAGTACATGAGGGGATCACTCAGCAGCTCGATCTGGATGCCATCGGGGTCCTTGAGGTACATCGACTCGGCGATCCCGCGGTCCGGGCCGACGTAGAAGACGCCGGCGGCGTCCAGGCGCTTCTGCATCTGCTCCCAACGGTCGCGGGGCACCGAGATCGCGATGTGCTGGACCGCGCCGATCGACTCGACTCCTTGGTCGAGCCCGAGCCCGGGGAAGTCGAAGAACCCGAGCAGGGTCTGGTTGCCCAGGTCGAAGAAGAAGTGCGACGAGCCCTGGTAGTCGCGGTTCTCGACCAGCTCCACCAGCGGGAATCCAAGCAGGTCCTGGTAGAACTGGATGGTCCGCTCGACGTCGGAGCAGATCAGCGCCGCGTGGTGGATCCCCCTCCCTGGCGACGGCTCTCGCTCCGCGACCGGATGCAGGTACTGCGAACGCAGCTCCTGACGGCGGGCCTTGAGCTCCACCAGCTCGGAGTCAGTCGGCATGTGGCGCACCCTCTCGCATCCAACGACGTCGGAGGACCAGCGTGCGTCGGATCTGCGTGGGTGGCAAGAGGCCTGTTCGGCCGGTGTCGGCAGGGGGAGACTCGTGCCATGACCTGGACCGACCACCTCCAGGCGGACCCCCTGCCGTGGCTGCTGGAAGAGTCCGGCCCCGCCGTGCGCGCGGCCGCCCTGCAGGGGCTGCTCGACCGGCCGGCCGACGACCCGCAGGTGCGCGCAGCCCGGCGCGCTGCCATGGCGGCCGACCCGATCCGGGCGATCCTGGCCGCGCAGGACCCAGCTGGCTGGTGGGTCAAGCCCGGTCCCGGCTACGGCCCCAAGTACACCGGGACGGTCTGGCAGCTGATCTCCCTCGACCAGCTGGGGGCCGACCCAGCCCACCCGCAGGTCGCGCGCGCCTGCGACTACGTGCTCAGCTGGGGACCGACGTCATCCGGCGGGTTCGGCTGCTCGTCGGCCGCCCGGGAGGCCGCGCCAGCGCCGTCCAGCGTGCTGCACTGCCTCAACGGGAACCTGCTGCGCGCGGTGATCGGGTTCGGCCGGCTCGACGACGAGCGGGTGCAGGCAGCCGTGGAGTGGGCGGCCCGGGCGATCACCGGCCACGGGGTTGAGCGCTGGTACGCCTCCGGCACGAGCGGGCCGGCGTTCGCCTGCGCCGCCAACGAGGGACTGCCCTGTGCCTGGGGAGCGCTCAAGGAGCTCAACGCGCTGGCCCGCGTCCCGGCGGGGCGGCGCTCGCCCCTCGTGCAGCGTGCCATCGACGCGGGCGTGGACTTCCTGTTCTCCCGCGACCCGCTCGTCGCCGACTACCCGATGGGCTACGGCAACACCAAGCCGAACGGGTCCTGGTTCAAGCCTGGGTTCCCGCTCGGGTACGTCTCCGACGTGCTGCAGACCCTCGAGGTGCTGGCCCAGCTGGGGCACGTCCGGGACGAGCGGCTCGTGGGGGCCCTCCGCTGGCTCGAGTCGCTGCAGGACGCCGACGGTCGGTGGCGCAACCGGCATGCGTACAACGGCAAGACCTGGGTCAACTTCGAGACGCAGGGTGCGCCCTCGAAGTGGGTCACGCTGAGGGCCTGCACGGTGCTGCGCGCCGCCTACAGCTGAGAAGCACATGTCTTTGCATTTGGCTAGCTACTTCGACCTGGAAAGCGCTGGCGATGCGTGGGCCTGCCGGGACTGCTCGCCGTTTCCCGCGCTGGTTGTGGGCAGGCTCCGGTCCGGGCTTTCGTGAGGCGGCCAGGGCGCTGATCTTGACCGGGTTGTGGGTCAGGATCCCGTGTCCGGTCCAGATCCGGGCACCGGCGGTGCTGTCGATGCGGGTTCGGTCCCATCCGTACTGTCGTTTGAGGGCGCTGATTTTGCCTTCGC
>DATCDE010000068.1 GCA_036510875.1 Actinomycetes bacterium | reverse complement strand
GAGCGGCGGCCGCCGTACTGGCCGTCCACAAGGGCGTGCCGGGCCCGGGTGCCGATCACGAGCAGCGCCAGCCCGTGCGCGCCCAGGTCGAAGGGCTCGTGGCGCACGCTGAAGTCTCGGCAATCGAGCAGCAGGGCATGTCCCGCGCGGGCGCGCAGCGCGGCCGCCTGGTCCATCCCGCCGGTCGGCGCGCCCGCGATCTCGTTCTCCGCCCGGACGCAGACGGCCGCGAGCCGGGCCCGCCCAACGTCGTCCGAGCCCAGGCCGAGGTCGGCCAGCTCGTCGAGCGCGACGGCGACCGCGCACTCCAGCGCGGCGGATGACGACAGCCCGGAGCCGCGGGGCACCTGACCGTTCACGACGATGTCGAGCCCGGGAACCTCGTGCCCTGCTGCCCGCAGCGCCCACGGCACCCCGGCGGCATACCCCGCCCAGCCGGGTACAGCGCCAGGGGTGATCTCGTCGAGGGATCCCTCCCAGCTGAGGGGCTCCTGCGCGGACCACACGCTCACCCGGTCGTCGTCGCGCGGCCGCACGGCCACGAAAGTCCGGTGCTCCAGAGCGAACGGCAGGCACAGGCCCTGGTTGTAGTCGACGTGCTCACCGATCACGTTGACCCGACCGGGTGCCGCCCATACGCCGGTCGGCTGCTGCCCGCGCAGCCGTCGGAACGCATCGGCGACCGACTGAGCCGCACGGGTGGCGTCGGGCGGGGGGTACCAGGTACTGACCTGGCTCACGAGGCGACCTCGCGCAGCCGCTCGGCGATCCGCTCCGGGGTGATGTCGTTGATCCAGGCACCCATGCCGGACTCCGACCCGGCCAGGTACTTCAGCTTTCCCGGGGCCCGCAGCACCGAGAACAGCTGCAGGTGCAGCCGGCCGAGGTCGCGACGCTCCCGAACGGGGGCCTGGTGCCAGCCGGCGATGTAGGGCAACGCCTGGACTCCCTCGTAGTAGCGGTCGGCCCGGCGGAGCAGCTCCAGGTAGACCGCGCTGAGCTCCTCGCGTTCGCCGTCGTCGAGCGCGACCAGGTCCGGGACGTCGCGGTGCGGAGCCAGGTGCACCTCGAACGGCCAGCGGGCCGCGGCGGGGACGTACGCGGTCCATGCCTCGCCGCTGAGCACGACCCTGGTCTTGGCCCGCTGCTCGGCGTCCAGGACGTCGCGGAACAGGTTGCCCCCGGTGGCCCGCCGATGGGCGGCCGCCTGGTCAAGCATCCGCTCCGTACGAGGGGTCACGAACGGGTAGGCGTAGATCTGCCCGTGCGGATGGCGCAGCGTGACCCCGATCTCCTCGCCGCGGTTCTCGAAGCAGAACACCTGCTCGACCCCGTCCATCGCGGACAGCTCCTGGGTCCGGTCCGCCCACGCCTCGATGACGGTCCGGACCCGCTTTGGGGTGAGCGAGGCGAACGAGGCGTCGTGGTCGGCGGTGAAGCAGACCACCTCGCACCGGCCGAAGCCAGGACGCTCCGGCAATAGCGGCTCACCGTCGACCAGGCCGGGCTGGCTGTCGACGTGGGTGGTCAGCGACGGGAACCGGTTCTCGAAGACGACGACGTCGTAGTCGGACGGCGGAATCTCGGACGGCTCGCTGCCCCGACCGGTCGGGCACAACGGGCACAGGTCCTGCGGGGGCAGGTAGGTGCGCTCGTTGCGGTGCGACGCGATCGCGACCCATTCCCCGGTGAGCACGTCGTACCGCAGGGTGGAACCGTCCCGCAGCGCGGGCAGCTGACGGGTGTCCGCCACGTGGCGGGGGGCTCCGGACAGGAACGGCTCAGTGTCGTCGAAGTAGACGATCTCCCGCCCGTCGGCCAGCAGCCCCGACGCGCGGTTGACGCGACCGCCTGCGAGCCGGGTCATGGCGAGCGCTGCCTGTCTCCGGAGCCTCCCATCGCCCGGTGCTGGCCGGATCCAGTGGCGCGGTAGCTGGTCAGCGCGGTCACCCGCGGGGCGATGAGCAGGCGGCCCACTCGGGACCGGGCCACGCGCTGCGCTTCCGGGCTCATGCCCTCGTCCGTGACGAGGACGTCGACGTCCTCAAGCCGTCCGATGGAGCTGAGCCCGATCACGCCCCACTTGGTGCTGTCGGCCACCACGGCGACCTGACGGGCGCTCGCCACCAGGGCGCGATCGGTCTCCGCCTCCACCAGGTTCGGGGTGGTGAGCCCAGCCCGTTCGTCCATCCCGTGCACGCCCAGGAACAGCCAGTCGACGTGCAGGGTCTTCAGCGCCGTGACGGCCACCGGACCGACGAGGGCGTCCGACGGCGTCCGCACGCCGCCGATCAGGATGACGGTCAGGTCGGGCCGGGCCGAGGCGTGCAGCACCTCGGCCACCGGTACCGAGTTGGTCACGACGGTGAGGTCGGGCACCCCCAGCAGCTCAAGGGCGACGGCGTACGTGGTCGTGCCCCCGGACAGTGCGACGCTGTCACCGGGTTCGACGAGGGCTGCCGCAGCCACAGCGACCGAGGCCTTTTCCTCAGTCTGCATGCCGGACTTGACCGCGAAACCAGGCTCGTCGGTGCTCCGGCCGCCGATCGCGGTGGCTCCGCCGTGCACCCGCGCGACCAGCCCCCGTCTGGCCAAGGCTGCGATGTCCCGCCGTACGGTCATGTCCGAGACGCCCAGCAGCCCGACCAGGTCCGACACCCGGGCGCCCCCGGTGCTCTGGACCCGCTCGAGGATCTGCTCCTGACGTTGCCGCGCGAGCACCTACGGCTCCTCCCTGATCACCGCGCAGGCGCCACCCGGTAGCTCCAGGGTGCCGTCGGCCCGTACTCCGGAGACCAGGTCGAGGCCACGGGCGCTCAACTGGGCCGGGGCCGGGGAGTGGTTGATCACGAACAGGAAGGAGCGCCCGCTGCCGCTGCGGCGGACCACCTCGACGCCGGGCGGAGCCGCCGCTGGCGGGCGGACGCCCGCCCGCTCGCAGACCACTGCGAGCAGCGCCGGAAGCGCCGCGTCGTCGAGTGCGGTTCCGACGTACCAGGCGGTGCCCTCGCCGACCGCGTGCCGGGTCACTGCGGGAGATCCGGCGAGCGGACCGGCGCCATATGTGGCCACGGCCCGCGCGCCGACAAGGTGGGTCAGCTCGGACCAGACCGAGCCGGTCCACTCGTCGGTGCCCGGCCAGTCGTCCGTGGCGACCTGGAGGGGTAGCCGGGCGCCCGGCTGCAGGGGGAAGAACTCCTCGGTGCGGACGCCCAGCAGGTCGGCGAACGCTCCGGGGTACCCGCCGAGGCGCACGTGGTCGTCCGGGTCGACGATGCCGGAGAAGTAGGTGATGACGGCCTGCCCGCCGCGCTCCACGAACACTCGTACCGCTTCCGCGGTCCCGTCGTCGACGAGATACAGCGTGGGGACGACGACGACGGAGTAGCCGCCGAGATCCACGCCCGGGCCGACCACGTCGGCGGTGACCCCCGCCTGCCAGAGCGCGCGGTGCAGCGCCTGCGGCTGGTCGATGTAGCGGACGGCATCGCTGGGATGGTTGCCCTGGTCGCAGGCCCAGCCGGCCTGCCAGTCGAAGAGCATCGCGACGTCCGCCTGGACCCTGGTCCCGGCGACGTCAGCCGCTCGCCGCAGCAGCGCCCCGAGCTCGACGACCTCACGCCAGACCTTGGTGTCGGTGCCTGCATGAGGGACTAGCGCGGAGTGGAACTGTTCAGCCCCGGCTCGGCTCGCCCGCCACTGGAAGAACCCCACGGCGTCCGCGCCCCTGGCCACGTGCGCGAGGCTGTTGCGCATCAGCTGCCCGGGTGGCTTGGCGTAGTTCACCGGCTGCCAGTTCACCGCGCTCGTGGAGTGCTCCATGAGGAACCACGGGCCGCCGCGCGCTAGGCCGCGGGTCAGGTCCGCGGAGAACGCGAGCTCCGCGACCGGGTCGTCGAGCCGGCCGTCCAAGTAGTGGTCCTGGCTGACCAGGTCCTGCTCGGGCGCCCAGGCCGCGTAGTCCAGCGCCGAGAAGTGCGAGGTGACCATGAAGTTCGTGGTGACGGGCACCCCCGGGCTGAGCCGGTGCAGCAGGTCCCGCTCGGCCCGGAAGTAGTCGAGCAGCTCGTCCGAGGAGAACCGGGCGAAGTCGAGCACCTGCGTGGGGTTGGGACCCGTGGTGGTCTGGCGGGGCGGCAGGATCTCCTCCCAGTCCCCGTAGTGCTGGCTCCAGAACTGGGTGCCCCATGCCTCGTTGAGCCGGTCCATGGCCCCATACCGCAGCCGCAGCCAACGCCGGAACGCGGTGGCCGACACGTCGCAGTAGCAGTGTGCGTTGTGGCAGCCCAGCTCGTTGGACACGTGCCACATCGCCAGCGCCGGGTGGTCGCGGTAGCGCAGGGCCATGGCTTCGACGAGCGCCAGCGCGTGCTCGCGGAACACCGGCGAGCTGGAGCACCAGGCCTGACGGCTGCCCGGCCACAGCCGGTTGCCGGACCGGTCCACCGGAAGGATCTCGGGGCGTGACCGGGACAGCCACGGCGGAGGGGAGGCCGTGGCTGTGGCCAGGTCGACGGCGATGCCGGCCCCGTGCAGTAGGTCGAGCACCTCGTCGAGCCAGTCGAAGTCGAAGCGATCGGGTGTCGGCTGCAGCAGTGCCCACGAGAAGACGCCGACCGTGGCGAAGGTGACCCCAGCGTCGCGCATCAGCTGCACGTCCTCGACCCAGGTCTCCCTCAGCCACTGCTCCGGGTTGTAGTCGCCGCCGAACGCGAGGCCGGCGAGCGGCCAGCGCGCCGGTTCTCCGGTGCCTGGCTGGGGACTGGGGGCGTCACCGGTGGTCACGGGAACTGAGAGTGTCCTCGATCCCTGTCGAAGTCAACACAAACGAACAGATCGATGGCGATCAACGAGCGCAACTATCGACTCGGCGGTAATGGCGATCGTGGCAGGACTCGTTTCGGTTACACAGGCGAAACGACTCTTGACAACGAATGTGGCCGACCGAGAGTGTGTGCCCAACGTGAACAGGTCGTGTTCGGTTCTGTTCGAGTTTTCACTTCAGTTGTGCCCTAAGGAGGCACCATGAGCCGTCCCCAGTCCGAGTCGGAGTTCTTGGCCCGCATGACTCCGCCCTCGGCCCTCGCTACTCCCTTCGGGCGTCGTTCGCTGCTCAAGGGCGCGCTCGGCGTCGGGGCTGCCCTCAGCCTGCCGAGCCTGCTCGCCGCCTGCGGCAGCTCGTCGAGTCCCTCGACCGCTGCGTCGTCTGGGCCGGCCTCCGGCACCTTGACCTTCGGCTCCAACTACTCGGACAAGATCCCGAAGGCGGCCATGCAGGCGGTCGTGGACGCCTATATGCAAAAGAACCCCAAGGTCACGGTCAAGGTCAACACCGTCGACCACAACACATTTCAGCAGAACATCAACAACTATCTGCAGGGCAAGCCCGACGACACATTCACCTGGTTCGCCGGTTACCGGATGCGGTTCTTCGCCGCGCAGGGCCTGGTGGGTGACGTCAGCGATGTGTGGAGCAATCTCACCGGCTTCAGCGACGCCTTCAAGAAGGCGTCGACCGGCGACGACGGCAAGCAGTACTTCGTCCCGATCTACAACTACCCCTGGGCGGTGTTCTACCGGCCGTCCGTGTTCAGCCAACACGGCTACACGGTCCCCAAGACGCTGGACGAACTGAAGACGCTCGGTGCCCAGATGCAGAAGGACGGCCTGGTTCCGATCGCCTTCGCCGACAAGGACGGCTGGCCCGCCATGGGCACCTTCGACATCCTCAACATGCGCATCAACGGCTACCAGTTCCACATCGACCTGATGGCGCACAAGCAGGCCTGGAACGACCCCAAGGTGAAGAAGGTCTTCGACACCTGGGCGGGGCTTCTTCCGCTTCACCAGACGGCCTCGCTGGGTCGGACCTGGCAGGAGGCCGCTCAGACCCTGCAGCAGAAGAAGGCGGGGATGTACCTGCTCGGATCGTTCGTGTCCCAACAGGTCGACCAGGGCAAGGACCTCGACTTCTTCACCTTCCCGGAGATCGACCCGGCCATCGGGTCGGACGCCCTGGACGCCCCCATCGACGGCTTCATGATGGCCAAGAAGCCGAGCAACGAGGCCGCGGCGAAGGAGTTCCTGGCCTACCTGGGCACGCCGGAGGCGGCGACCACCTACGGCAAGACCGATACCTCGGACGTGCTCGCCAACAGCAACGCCGACACCTCCTTCTACAACAACGTGCAGAAGAAGGCGGCGGCGCTGATCGGGTCGGCAAAGAGCATCGCCCAGTTCCTTGACCGCGACACCCGACCGGACTTTGCCTCCACCGTGATGATCCCGGCCCTGCAGACGTTCATCAAGAACCCCTCGGACATCGATGGTCTGACGAACAGCATCGAGGCTCAGGCCAAGTCGATCTTCACAAGCTGAGACTGACCCCGCCCAAGGCCCGGTTCTGCGACGAGGATAGGGAGACCGCCATGGCGACGGGTGCAGAACTTCCTGTTGTCGACCAAGGACGGACCCAGGCCGGGCCGGCGGGGGGTGCCGCCTCAGCCGGCACCCCCCGCCGGGGCAAGCTTCGGCGGCTGACCACCCGGGACCGCATCGTGGTCGTCCTCATGGTCTCCATCCCGCTGCTGCTAGTCATCGGGCTGGTATGGCTGCCCGCGGTCTCCACGGTCGCCTTGTCGTTCACCAACTGGAACGGCATCGGTGGGCTCGACACCATCCACTGGGTGGGGCTGAAGAACTACCACGACGTGGTGACGATCTACCCGCCGTTCCAGCCGGCAGTCGAGCACAACCTGTTGTGGCTCGCAGTGTTGTTCTTCGTGGCGACGCCGTTCGGCATGTTCCTCGCTGTGTTGCTCGACAAGGAGATCAGGGGGAGCCGCTACTACCAGACGGCGATCTACCTGCCCGTCGTGCTGTCGCTCGCCCTTGTGGGCTTCATCTGGCAGCTGTTCTACTCCACCGACCAGGGGCTGCTGAACGCGGTCCTCGGTACCCATATCGACTGGTATGGCGATCCCAACATCAACATCTGGTCCGTCCTGGTCGCCGCGAGCTGGCGCCATGTCGGATACATCATGCTGCTCTACCTCGCCGGGCTGAAAGGTGTGGACCCCACTCTGCGCGAGGCGGCCGCCGTCGACGGCGCGAGCCAGACGAAGACGTTCTTCCGTGTGGTCTTCCCCGTGATGCGCCCGATCAACATCATCGTCTTGGTGATCACCGTGATCGAGGCGCTGCGCGCATTCGATCTGGTCTGGGTCATCAACAACGGGCGCAACGGTCTTGAGTTGATCTCCGCGCTCGTCACGCAGAACGTGGTCGGGGAGGCCAGCCGGATCGGGTTCGGCTCAGCGCTGGCCACCTTCATGCTCCTCGTCTCGCTGGTGTTCATCTCGATCTACCTGGCCACCGTGATGCGGGAGGACAAGTCATGACCGCCGTGACGGAGGCCCCGGCCGACGCTCAAACGAGAGTCCCGCGGCGCCGTCGCAAACTGACGCCGGTCCGGGTGCTGCTGCACGTGTTCCTTGCCGTGATCGCGCTCGCCTGGCTCTTCCCGATCGCCTGGGCGGTGCTCAACTCCTTCCGTGACTACGCCTACACCTCGATCCACGGCTACGTCTCCTTCGGTGGTTGGACGCTGCAGAACTACAAGAACGCCTGGGCGCAGGGTGACTTCACCCGGCACTTCATCAACTCGGTGTACATCACGGTGCCAGCGGTGCTGATCACCCTGTTCCTCTCCGCGTGCGTAGCCTTCGTGCTCGCCCGGTTCAGCTTCCGTTTCAACATCATCATGCTGGGCCTGTTCACGGCCGCTAACCTGCTGCCCCAGCAGTCGCTGCTCATCCCGCTGTTCCGCCTGTACCGAGCCATCCCGCTGCCGCTGTGGATGAGCGACTCGGGCTTGCTGCTGGACAGTCTGTATGGCTTGATCCTGGTCAACACTGCGTTCCAGACCGGCTTCTGTACCTTCGTGCTGAGCAACTACATGAAGACCCTGCCCAAGGAGCTCTACGAGGCGGGCATGGTGGACGGCGCCAGCGTGTGGCGGCAGTTCTGGCAACTGACGCTCCCCCTTTGCCGGCCGCCGTTGGCTGCGCTCGCCGTACTCGAGGTCACCTGGATCTACAACGAGTTCTTCTGGGCCACGGTGCTGGTGCAGTCCGGGAACAAGTTCCCAGTGACTAGTTCGTTGAACAACCTACGCGGTCAGTTCTTCACCGATCTCAACCTGGTCGCTGCCGGCTCAGTCATCGTGGCGATCCCAGTTCTGGTGATCTTCTTCCTGCTGCAGAAGCAGTTCGTCGCCGGTCTGACCTTGGGTTCGACGAAGGGCTGAGCCGTCGCTTCTTGGCCAGCGAGACGAGGAACGAGGGCATGACCGATACGCCAGTGCTTCTGCGTGCCGCGGGTGTGGGGGTGCTGCTCGACGTGACCGGGCCGGAGCTGCCGCGGGTCCTGCACTGGGGTGCCGACCCCGGGGACCTGGGCGAGGACGACCTCCGGCGCCTGGTCTCGGACCTGCGTCCCGCGGTCGCGCCCAGCAGCCTCGACGAGCCGTGGCCGCTGACGCTGGTCCCTGGCGAGGCGGACGGCTGGTCTGGGTATCCCGGGCTCGCCGGGCACCGGGACAGTGCCCTCGTCTTCCCCCGATTGCACCGGGTGGGCGAGGTCGAGCTGGGTCGGGGCGAGCAGGACGATCAGCGGCTGACCTGCCGTGGGGTGGACGTCGACGCGGGCCTGGCGCTCGACTGCGAGCTGCGGATGGAGCCTTCGGGGCTGCTGCGCGTTCGTCACACGGTCACCAACACCGCCGACGGCGGCTACACGCTCGACGGCCTGCACGTCCTGTTGCCGGTGCCCGCGACCGCCGGTGAGCTCCTCGACCTCACCGGCAAGTGGTGCCGAGAGCGCAGTCCGCAGCGCCAGCCGTTCCACCACGGCACCCGGCTGCGCGCCTCGCGGCGCGGCCGGACCGGCCACGACGCCCCGCTGCTGCTGGTGGCGGGAACGCCCGGGTTCGGCTTCCGCAGCGGTGAGGTCTGGGGCGTGCACGTCGCCTGGAGCGGGAACCAGGTCCACCTCGCAGACCGGCTCCCGGAGGGTGCCGGGGCTGGTGGCGCGTCCGTCATCGGAGGCGGCGAGCTGTTGCAGTCCGGAGAGATCCGACTGGGAACCGGGGAGAGCTACACGACGCCCTGGGTCGTGGGCACCTGGTCCGACGCCGGCCTCGACACCGCGTCCACGCGGGTGTACCGGTGGCTCCGGGCCCGGTCGAATCATCCTCGGAGTCCTCGCCCGCTCGTGCTGAACAGCTGGGAGGCGGTCTACTTCGACCACGACCTGGACCGGCTCACGGCCCTGGTCGAGCGGGCCGCCCGGATCGGCGTGGAGCGGTTCGTTCTCGACGACGGCTGGTTCCTGGGGCGCCGTGACGACAGCGCGGGGCTGGGGGACTGGTACGTCGACCCGCAGGTGTGGCCCGAGGGGCTGCGGCCGCTGGCCGACCGGGTCCGGGCCCTGGGCATGGAGTTCGGGCTGTGGGTCGAGCCGGAGATGGTCAACCCCGACTCCGACCTGGTTCGTCAGCACCCGGACTGGCTGCTCGTGACCCCTGAGCGGACGCCGCGGTCGTGGCGGCGCCAGCTGGTGCTCGACGTGGCCAACCCGCAGGCTGCGGCGTATCTGCTCGAGCGGCTCGACGCCCTGGTCAGCGAGATCGGCGTGGCCTACCTCAAGTGGGACCACAACCGGGACCTGCACGAGGCGGTGCACCGGGATCCGTCACCGGGCGGCGGCGGACGCGCGGGCGTGCACGTACAGACGTCGGCGACGTACGCCCTGCTCGACGAGCTGCGCCGAAGGCACCCCGGGCTGGAGATCGAGTCGTGTGCGTCCGGAGGCGCCCGGGTCGACCTGGGCATCCTGGAGCACACCGACCGGGTCTGGGCCTCGGACACCAACGACCCGCTGGAGCGCCAGGCGATCCAACGCTGGACCGGCCTGCTCCTCCCACCCGAGCTGGTCGGCAGCCACGTGGGCCCTCCCGTCGCGCACACCACGGGCCGGGCATCCGAGCTGTCCTTTCGCTGTCTCACCGCACTGTTCGGGCACGCGGGCATCGAGTGGGACGTCACGGGCTGCACGGACGGCGAGGTGTCCCAGCTCAGCGCGTGGGCGCGGCTCTACCGCGAGCTACGCGGGCTGCTGCACACCGGCGACGTGGTGCGAGCCGACCATCCGGATCCGGGCGCGTGGCTGCACGGCGTGGTGGCCCGGGACGGACGGGAGGCCGTCTTCGGCTACGTCCGGCTCACCACGTCCGCGGACGTCCTGCCCGGGCGGCTGTGCTTCCCCGGCCTGGACCCTGACCTGCGCTACGAGGTGCGGCGCAGGGACGAGGCCGGCACCGGGTGGGGGCTGGCGCCGTCGCAGCCGGGCTGGTGGACAGCCGGCCGGACAGTCGCGACCGGTGCGGTGCTCGACCGGGTCGGACTGCCGGCTCCGCTCCTGGTCCCGGCGCAGGCGGTCGTGCTGCACCTTCGCGGCTCGCGCGAATGATCGCCTGAGGCGATCGCCGGTTACCCTAGTGCGGGCGACAGCCAGGCCGTGGTCGGGAACCGGAGACCGGCGTGGCGCGTTGTTTCGTCATAGGAAGCGGTTGGCCACGGGCTGCCATCCGCGATCGAGTCGGCGTGGGAATGAGGAGCAGCAGGTGGCGGCTGGCGCGGATGTCGAGGTGGCCGACGCCTCCCCCGGGCCGCCGGCGCGTCGCCGTCGCCGGGTGTGGCGGCGGGTGCTCATCGGGGTCATGGCCCTCGCCCTCGTGGCCGGTGCCGGCCTCGGCGTCCAGGCCTGGCGGGTCAACCACGCGTTGAGCCAGATCAAGCACTTCCCGGTGGCCACCGGTGCCGGCACCAACGCGGGTGCGGCCAAGCCTGGGCTGGCCCTGCCGGCGCCGCTGCACGGCGTGGTGACCTTCATGGTCTTCACCACCGGCAGCCACGACATGACCATGGCCGACGCGATCAAGTACGGCGTGCCGGACCTCAAGGCGCGTGGTACCGACGACATGACCGACACGATCGTGGTGCTCTCGGTGGACACGAACACCGGCACCATCAGCTACCTGTCGATCCCGCGCGACACCTGGGTCCCGAAGTACGGCGAGAAAATCAACGTCATCTACCTCAGCGATGGCGTCCAGGCGCTGGTCGACGAGGTGGAAGGCATCACCGGCGTCCCGATCAACCATGTGATCGGCCTCGGGTTCACCGCCTTCGGGCGCTTCACCGATGCTGTCGGCGGGGTGGACATCCGCATCCCGGTGCCGACCAGGGACACCGAGTCGCACCTGCTGCTGCCCTCGGCCGGCTGCATCCACATGGACGGCAAGACTGCGCTGGCCTTCGCCCGCTCCCGGCACACCGACGTCTACACGCCGCAGCAGGGCTGGTACCGCGACCCGGGTGCCAGCGACCTCCAGCGGGTGACCCGCCAGCAGGTCATCGCGGACGCGTTCGTGCACAAGCTGCTGACCCCGTCGCTGCCGTTGATGGCCCCGACGATTGCCGCCGCGGTGGCCCAGGAGATCACCACAGACGCTGG
>DATCDE010000067.1 GCA_036510875.1 Actinomycetes bacterium | reverse complement strand
TCGGCTTGTGCCCCAGATGGCGGCCGACAGCCGCAAGCGTGGTCCCCCAGGCAACCCCCATGACCATGTCGGAGTCGAACCACGAGGCGAACAGCTTCGCCGACGTGCGGGCAACCTGTTCCAGCCGGTCGATGTCATTGGTCATGTCGGGCACCGGCACCACGTAGGACGCGACCCCGAAGGTCGCACTGATGCTCTGGCCCATCCCGGGCGCCCGGGAGCTCTCCGGGCGCAGGGTGATCTCCACCAGTCCCGTGTCGCGGGCGTGCTTGAGGAGCCGGGAGACGGTCGAACGAGAGGTGCGCAGGTGCCGGGCGATGGCCTCCATCTTGATGTCCTGGAGGTAGTACATGGTCGCCGCCCGGAGGGCTTCCTGCTCCCCGTTGTTCACCACGGCACCTTTTTGCACATACGTGCATTCTATATGTGCGCTCATTCAATACATGAGCAGTATAGGAATGTCACTTTCTCGACACCTCGACGCCACCGCCGGGGCCGGTCGGTGGCGCGTGGCCCACCTGGTGGGCACGGGGCGAGGAGGACAACGGTGAAGACGACGGCACTGACGGCACAGACGCGGGGCGTGGCCCTCGAGACTCTCCAGGCGAGCACCACACCGGGCCACGAGCTTGACATCCTGGTCATCGGCGGGGGCGTCACGGGCGCGGGCGTCGCGCTCGACGCGGTGACCCGGGGCCTGAAGGTCGGCATCGTCGAGGCCCAGGACTGGGCCGGCGGGACCTCCAGCCGGTCCAGCAAGCTGGTCCACGGCGGCCTGCGGTACCTGCAGATGCTCGACTTCCACCTGGTCCGTGAGGCGCTGACCGAGCGGGACCTGCTGCTCACCGAGCTGGCACCCCACCTGGTGCGGCCCGTGTCCTTCCTCTACCCGCTGGAGCACCGGATCTGGGAACGCGCGTTCGTCGGGTCGGGCATCGCGCTGTACGACATCCTGGCGAGCATCAACGGCCGCCGGCGCGCCCTGCCGCTGCACAGCCATGTGACCCGAGGGGGCCTGGAGAAGCTCTTCCCCGACCTGAAGCACGACGCCGCGATCGGGGCGGTGCGCTACTGGGACGCCACCGTGGACGACGCGCGCCTGGTCACGACCCTGGTCCGCACCGCCGCGGAGTACGGCGCGGCCGCGGCCTCACGCACCCAGGTCGTCGCTCTGGCGAAGTCACCGGCCGGCGCCGTCACCGGCGCCACCGTCCAAGACCTGGAGAGCGGACACCGCTTCGAGGTCCGCGCCCACCAGGTCATCACCGCCACCGGCGTGTGGACCGAAGAGACCGAAGAGCTCGCCGGTACCCAGGGCGGGCTACGCGTCCTGGCCTCCAAGGGCGTGCACATCGTGGTCCCGCGAGACAAGATCGCCGGCGACACCGGCCTGATCCTGCAGACCGAGAAGAGCGTGCTCTTCGTCATCCCATGGTCGCGGTACTGGGTCATCGGAACCACCGACACCCCATGGAAGATGCAGCTCCAGCATCCCGTGGCAACCGCCGCCGACATCGACTACCTCATCGAGCACGCCAACGAGGTACTCTCCCGCCCGATCTCCCGCAAGGACATCATCGGCACCTGGGCCGGCCTGCGCCCCCTGCTGCAGCCCGGCACCAAAGAAGGCACCACATCGGCCAAGGTCTCCCGCGAACACACCGTCGCCTCCCCCACACCGGGCCTGACCGTCATCGCCGGCGGCAAGCTCACCACCTACCGCGTCATGGCCGAGGACGCGGTCGACTTCGCCCTGGGCCAGCGCGCCAAGACACTGAAGTCCATCACCGCCACCATCCCCCTGGCCGGGGCCGAAGGACTCAAAGCCCTACAACGCCTGGCCCCGACCATCGCCACCCAGTACGGCTGGACCCAAACCAGGCTCGACCACCTGCTCCACCGCTACGGCTCACTACTACGCGAGCTGACCGAAGCCGTCGACGCCGAACCAGACCTGGGCCAGCCACTGACCGGCGCACCGGCCTACCTACGCGCCGAAGTCGCCTACGCCGTCACCCACGAAGGCGCACTCCACCTGGACGACGTCCTGATGTACCGCACCCGCCTCAACTACGAACAAGCCGACCGCGGCCTGGGCGCCATCGAGGAGATCGCCGCCATCATGGCCCCGCTCCTGGGCTGGGACACCCAGACCCAGACCCGAGAGATCACCGCCTACCGCGAACGCGCCGAAGCCGAAGCCGCCGCCGAGCTCCAGCCCGACGACGAGACCGCCGAACAAGTACGCCTCAAAGCCACCGAGATCGCCCCCCTACACCAGCTCCCCGCCACAGACACCCCCAACAGCACGGAGGCGATAGCGTCGCGGATCGCGAAGCCGTAGTGCGCGTACGCCCCGGGGTTGATGGTCAGTCCCTGGCCGCAGTTGGTCTCGGGTGGGCGGCGGTGCGCCTGGTCCTTCACCAGGGCTGGTTGAAGCTGTCCTGCGGACGCGAGTGCCTCAGGGCACCCGATTGTGAGCGAACAGCACGGGCTGCGGCCCTCGGCGTCGCGAGGACCAGCCAGCCGAGGCAGAATGCACAGCATGCTGAACTTGTTTGGCCAGTCTCAGGTCTTCCCGCCTGACTACCCCAGTAGTTACGAGTCCGTCGTTCGGCTGACCGACGGACGGCGGGTCGAGATCCGTCCGATCCTTCCGTCTGATGCACCGGAGCTGGCCGAGGCGATTCGCACGGCCGATGCCGAGACGCTGCATGCCCGCTTTCTGGGCGGTGCCCCGCGCATTACCACCGCCGTCTTGGAAAGATTGACCCGAATCGACTATGTCAGCCATTTCGCACTCGTCGCCCGCAACCGGGGACGCGGTGTTGCCGTCGCGCGCTACGCGGTGCCCCCGACATCGGAGGATGGATCGTTGGTGGCCGACGTCGCGGTCGCTGTGAGACCGGAATGGCGACGGGTTGGCCTGGCGACCGCACTCATCAAGGAGCTCGCCCGCCGCGCTCAGGAGTGCGGCATCACCGACTTCACCGCGTTGTTTCTCGCGGAGAACCGTCCGGTGACCGAGCTTGCACACGAAGGACACGCCCGCGTAGTGATCGCGGAAGGCATCGCCCAGCTGCATGGAAAACTCACGGACCCACCCGAGGACTGGTCCAGCCACGATCGACCCGTGCCCGAGTAGCAGCCTTGCCGGGTGACCGCACCTGAACGGCTCTGTCTCAACCTTGCCACCAGCGGAGCCAGTGAGCTCCCGACAACATGTCCCTGATGGCCCGGGAACGGGACATCTGACATGCGGCGACCCCGTTGACGTGACATCGTAAGGTGCCGAAAGTCCGATGCGTGTCGCGACCTTCCCACGGGGTGTGAGATGAACGAGTTCAGCGTGCCGCCTGTCTTTGTGGCGAGCCTGCAGGAGAACCTGACCGATGACATCTTTGACCATGCCGAGCACTGGCCTGACCAGGCCGGTTTCTCGCGTCGGGCGGGAGACCAGTGGGTGCCGGTGACCTATCGGGAAGCAGCAGAGCAGGTCACCCGGATGGCCGCGGGTCTGATCGCCTCCGGTGTCGAGGCGGGCGACCGGGTCGCGCTGTTCTCTCGGACCCGGTTCGAG
>DATCDE010000066.1 GCA_036510875.1 Actinomycetes bacterium | reverse complement strand
GGGTCCTGTATGGAACCCGCAGAATACGGTAGGCGGATGTTCGTCGAAGCCGACCCCTGAGTGGAAAACTCACGTCACACGCGGCGGTGTGACGCATGTCGTCCACGCTCGCGGATCGCGGCTCGTTCGGCAGTTTGGCCGGGCTGTGTCTATGCATCGTTATGCACGTCGGCAATCGGTGGAGGGTCTCGCGCGTGACACGGCCTGCCGGGCCTCGGGCCCACCCCGGTCCACGGATATCCGCAAAGGATCGAGCAGCGCCGCTGGTGGCACAAGATGGGCAACGTCCTGAGCTGCCTGCCGAAGTCGGCGCAGCTCGGCGCCAGGGCCGCACTCGCGGAGATCTACAACGCCGAGGACAAGGTGCAACAACCGGCCCCCGGCGTCAGGGGCAGCAGGGCAACGAGTCCTGGCACCAACGAGCCAAGGAAGACCAGTCCGGCCAGCCATGAGCTTGGCAGGCGCGAAGCTTGGGTCGGGTGGGCGCTCACGCCACGAAGTATGCCTGCTGGCACCTCTCCTTGCTCAGGCAAAGGGTACGGACAGTGGCCATGGGCGCGCAGGTCGACACTTCCCCTCATCGGCGCGATCGAGCGCACCACCAGCGGCCATGAGGATGCATCGTCGGTCGGGCGTCTCGGCCCTCGGAGTGGGACTTTGTACCCTGGGGGCCGGCTCAGGCCACGGCCAGACTCAAGGCATGAGCACGCATTCGCGGACTCACGTCGACATGCGGGGTTGGCGCAAGACCCGCATCGGTCGGCGGGCGGTCACCGCGAGCACGCTCGGCCGAAACCTGACAGCGCCCGAGCTGCGGCTTAGGACTTCAGTGGCCGGGTCAGCAGAACGCCCTAGGCATGTTGGCAAGAAGCCGAAGGCAAGAGATGCGTCGATTAGCAAACCGTTGTCGCGGCGATTCAGGCAGGCAGTCTGATGGTCACAGGATCTCCGTGGCTGAGTCGTCGGTTGGAGGTTGAACATGTCCCAGGTTGAAGGCGAGACCAGCCTGAACAACATGGTCGGTGACGGGGTAGGGGTCCCTGCTTCGCGAGTGCCGATGTGGGCCAGACCCCATGTCGTGTTCCTCCTCATCGCGTACGTGTTCTCCTGGGCGTTGTGGATCGCCGGCTGGATCGTCGCGGACGTGACCGATGCCGGTGACCTGCTGTTCAACCAGGACTTCGTGTGGCGGGTCGGCTTCGTCCACGATGTTCCGACCGCTCTCCTGATCGCCACCGCGATCGCGTTCCCTGCCGTCTACGGGCCGATGATCGGCGGCGTCGTCGCCTCGCGCATGGACCCGGCCATCCCGAGGGGCAGCCTGCGGCGGCGGGTGACCGACGTCCGTGTCGGTGGCCGTGAGTACGCCCTCGTCCTAGCGGTCCTGCTCGGCGTGACACTGCCCTCCATGGTCATCACGGTTGCCACCGGGACCCGGTCGGCTGACGCCCCCTCCTGGGGGCAGTTGGTCGGCTTCCTGATCGCCTTCTTCACGCTGCAGCTCGTGACGTCCGGGACAGAAGAGATTGGCTGGCGCGGGTACCTGACCGAGAAGCTGCTCCCTGGACGGGGGTTCTGGGACGCCGGGTGGCTGGTCGGGGTCGTTTGGGCGGTCTGGCACCTGCCCGTCGCCACGATGATCTTCCTGCAGCAGGGCATGGTGCACCTGCAGATCGCGGGCTCGCTCGTGGGCTTCGCCATGGGAATCGTCGCGATGGCGATCCTGCAGGCGTGGTTCTACGAGAGAACCCGCAGCGTCTTCCTGAACATGGTCATCCATGCCGCGTTCAACACCCTGCCCCTGACCCTGGTGCTGCTGTGGGAGGGGTCGCCCGCGGCCGTGCTCACGAACCTGCTGCTATGGGCCGTCGTGATCTACATCCAGGCCCGAAGTCAGCGCACAGCCAGGGCCACGGCAGCCTGACTCGACGGGGGCGACCGTTGACCGGGGGTGCTTGAGGGCAGTCCAGATGGCGCGTTCCTGGCGTCGGCCGATGAGTCCCATCATGGGGCCGGGCGAGCGCTGGCTGTGCCGGTGTCGGTTCTCCAGGGTCCTGCTCGGTTGGTTGAGATGGTGGGGTCAGCCGGGTGGGGATCGCGGCGATGCTCGCGAACACCGCCACGATCGCGGTTGCCCAGGGCCACGTCGCGGCAGTCGCAGTCGACGCCGAGGCCGCCGTGGGTGAGCCGGGCGGGGACGTGGAGCAGTCGGTAGCGGCCGCAGGTCATGGCCGTAGGCGCACACCGTGTTCGGGCTGTACCCCGAATCGACCAGATGGGACAGGAACCGATTGACCGGCAACACCTCGTCACCGGACTCATCGACCAGCACGACGCGACGGACGATGCCGCCCTCTCGCTCCTTGACCACCCGCACACCGGCCTCCCTCGCCGGTACTCAGCCCATCAGGCCGCAGTCCACAACCTGGGAACGTCGCCACTCCGGCGTGTCGAGATAACAGAGAATTCAGCGACCATCGCCAGCACGTTGAACAACAACCTGCCGACCGGGTCGGTCGGGTCGTAGACGGCGCCGCCGAGGCTAAGCCGGACTCGCCGGGTCGGTCAGTTCGTCGGCGATTGCCCGGGCGTGGGGCAGTGAGCGGGCGAGTCGGTCAAGTTTGGTCACGACCAGGGTGTCGCCGTCCCGGCAGGCGGCTAGCGCTTCGCGCAGGCGCGGTCGTTCGCGGTTGCACCCGGTCAGCCCGTGGTCGACGTAGATCCGGTCCGGAGTGACACCCAAGGCGGCGAGTCCTTCGCGTTGGACGGTGAGGTCTTGTTCGTCGGTGGAGCATCTGGCGTTAACCCGGCTTGGTCGTCGTGTCTCAGGGATGCGGATCCTGAGACCGGTTGGGGTGGATAACTTCTGCATCGTCGGGTGTCTCAATCGGGACTGTCGGTGGCCCCTGCTTTGCTGCCGCTGTGCTTGTTCACTGCTTCAGCCCAGACGGCTGGGAGGGCTGGTCCCTGCGCGGCCGTCCGGCGATCCGGGACCAGATGCCGGTCCTGATCGATGATGATTTGCGGTTCGAGGACGGGTCTGGGCCGAGGCCTGCGACGGTGATGAACGAGTGGCTGCGGGAGCTTCCGATCAGCGGGGCGCCGAGTCCCCTGACGTGGCGGGCCTACGCGTTGGTGCTGAAGAGTTGGG
>DATCDE010000065.1 GCA_036510875.1 Actinomycetes bacterium | reverse complement strand
CTCATCGGTCAACACCCGGCGATTGTCCACGGGCACGACCTTGCCCGACTCGGCTGTGAGGAGCCGTCAGACACGCCCTAGGCCCACGAACGGACAGCTGCGGACTCCGAGGCCGGAGTCCTTACCTAATGTCGATTGTGGCCCTGCGGGGGTCGTGAGTTCGACCGGAGCGGCTGCGTTGTCCGTAGGGTGCTGATGGCCTCGTGGGGGTCGTGAGTTCCGGTGGAGCGCATGGCGACTCCTTCCAACTGAGTGGCCTCCGCGGGGTCGGCCCGGTGGGTGGTGGCTTCCTTGTTCGGGAACGTGGAGCCGTCGATGCGTGTCGGACTTCTCTTGATCGGTGTCTGGGGTGCGCCGCCTCTCATGACCGGGCCTGGTGAGCTCGATCGAGAGGGGTTGTCAGGATGCGGGTGACGTTGGGCATCGACCTGGCGTGCCGGGCCGATCATCAGGCCAGCCTGGCCAACGAGCGCGGTGAGTTCGTGTGGTCGGGGGTCCGGTTCCGCACCACGGTCGCGGACCTGCAGGGGCTGTGGTCGCGGGTCCCGGCAGAGGCTGAGGTGACAGTGGTGCTCGAGCCGACCCGTAACGCGTGGGCGGCGCTGGCTGCGTGGTTCACCCGGCAGGGCGCGCGGGTGGTGATGGTGCCCTCGACGCAGTCGGCGGGCCTGCGGGCGTACTACTCCAAGCATGCCAAGAACGACCGGCTGGACTCCCGGGTGCTGGCCCGGCTGCCGCTGCTGCACCCCGAGGGGCTGCGCCCGGTATCGGGCGCCGGGCCGGCGGATGCTCTGCGGCGCGCCAGCCGTCGGAGGGGTTCGCTGGTGCAGCGGCGGACCGCGGTGATGGCCCGACTCGACGCCCTCGTCGAGCTGCTCGGTCCGGCCTGGCACGGCGTGCTGGGCAGCGACTACGAGAAGACCGCGATCGCGGTGCTGGCCCACTACCCTGACCCCACCCAGCTGCTGGGACTGGGACCGAGAAGGCTGGAAGCATTCCTGCGCAAGCACTCCCGCGGCCACTGGGGCCCGGCCCAGGCCGACGCCCTGCGGGCCGCGGCGCGGGAGTCGATCGCGTTGTGGGACGGCGGGATGGACTTCGCGGCTCTGGCTGACGACATCCGCGCCGAGGCCGCCCAGTACTTGTTCCTTGACGACCAGATCGGCCCGGTCGATGCGCGTATCGCCGCCCTGGTCGCCGAACGCGACCCTGCGGGCATCATGACCTCGGCCCCGGGGGTCGGTCCGGTCGTGGCCGGGATCATCGCCGGACGCATCGGGGATCCGCGCCGGTTCAGCAGCCTGGCCGCGGTCCGCAAGTTCGGGCCTGGTCCCGACCGTCACGGCCTCGGGCACCCTGTCCGGAGCCGGCAAGGTCGCCAAGGCCGGTGACGGCGTGCTGCGTCACGGCGCATTCATCGCCGCGGACTCAGCGCGGCGCACCGACCCGCAGCTGGCCGCGAAGTACGCCCAACTGATCAACGACGGGCACCACCACCACGACGACGCCGTCGTGCACCTCGCCGCGACCTTGCTGACCCGGACCGTGGCCTGCTGGCGTGACGGCGGCCGCCGGCCGGTCCTGGCTGTGCTGGCAACCGCGAAGCCGCCACCGCGCCCACCGACGGCTGCTCGGGCTCTGGCCCGGCCGAGGCGATCCGAGCCGCCGAGGATCGCGCAAAGCAGACGACCGACAAGCGAGCGGCCGCCCGGCAGGTATCAGCCCAGTCGCGGGCGCGGCGCGCAGATTGCTACCAGGCCGATCTGCGCGAGGCGGTGCTGGCATTCCTCAACTTCGCTCCGCAGCACGCCGAGCTGGCCGAGCGGATCGCGGCCGAGACTGCGGCGCATGCGGCGGTAGTTGGCAGCGGACGTGTCGGCCGTACCCAACTGCTGAGTCTGGAGGAGAAGGCGGCGCTGGCCGCGCAGGCACACATCCGCCATCGCTATACCGCATACGAAGACCAGCTCGATGACCTGCCGTTCGAGGCATGGGACGAAGACGACCTCTACCGCGAGATCAAGGGCGCCGCGCACGAGGCCGTCGCCGACTTCCTCGAGGACCACCGTCAGCGTTAGCAGCAGTTACCAACAGGCTCTCGAACCGGTCCTAAGGGGTTCGATATCACACGTCAGGGTCGCCTGGACGGTCCGCCGGGGAAGCGCTCGCGGAGCGCTCGGTGGATGTCGTCCGCCGCCGCTGCGGGTGCCTGCCTGGCGGTGTGGATCGCTTGGTCGACGGTGCGCAGCGCCGCGGTCGTGCCGGAGCCCAGCGTGTGCCGCGTGGGCGCGCCAGCCAGGACGTCGTGGGCGAGCAGGAGCTCCACGGCGAGCAGGTCCTCGAGCAGTGCCAGCGCCACGTCGGTCAGTCGTACGGTCAGTGGCGCCGCGGTGGCGTGGTCCTCGACACCGAGGTCCTGCGGCGGGGTGTCCAGGGTCGCGGGTGCGGCGAGGTGCCGCAGCTCGGAGTACAGCGCGGCCGCCGGGTAGCGCAGCTGGAGCCCGTACGCCGTGCCCGGCCGGGGACCGCCACTGCTCAGGTTCTGGAAGAACGACGCCCACAGGTGCGCCATGCGGCGTTCACTCAGTTGGCCGACGTGCGCGAGCGCGATGCGCAGCGCGTCGAACGACAGGGCCAGCAGCATCGGGTGGAAGTTGCCGTTGCTGAGCAGTAGCCCATCGGTCAGGGACACCAGCGGGTTGTCCGCAGCGGCGTTGAGCTCGGTGGTGACGGCGCGCCGTGCCGCCGCGGTCTGCTCGCGGAACGCCCCGTGGACCTGCGGCACCACCCGGAACGAGATCGCGTCCTGTACGGAGCGGCTCGCTCCGGGCTCGAGCAAGGCGCTGCCCGCCAGCAGCTCCCGCAGGTGGTCGGCGGCCCGGGCCTGTCCGGGCACGCCCTTCGCGCGCGCGACAGCCGGATGGACGATCGACGGGTTCGCGGACGTCGCCTCCATCGACAGCGCCGCCGCGACGTCCCCGGCCCCGGCGGCCCGCTCGGCGCGGGCCACCACGAGCGCCGCGTGCCCGACCGACACGCCGTTGGCGGCCACTAGGGCCAGCCCGTCCCGGCCGGCGAGGACCAGCGGTGCGATCCCGGCGCGGCGCAGCGCCTCCCCGCCGGGCAGCACCTCACCGGCGAGCTCGGCTCGCCCCTCGCCGACCGCGACCTGCGCGATGCCCGCCATCTGGCCGAGGTCCCCGGCTCCGATGGACGCCGTCGACGGCAGCACGGGGTGCACGCCCGCGTTGAGCATCGCCACCAGGACGTCTGCGGCGGCCAGGCTCGCCCCGGACCCTCCGCGTGCGATCCCGTTGAGCCGGACCGCCATCGCCGCACGCACCAGCGGCGTCGCCAGCGGCGGACCGACGCCACCACTGTG
>DATCDE010000064.1 GCA_036510875.1 Actinomycetes bacterium | reverse complement strand
CCACCGACCGGCCGGTCGTGTTCGCCTACCACGGCTACCCGTGGCTGATCCACCGGCTCACCTACCGGCGCACCAACCACGCGAACCTGCACGTGCGCGGCTACAAGGAGGAAGGGACGACGACGACGCCGTTCGACATGGTCATGCTCAACGACCTGGACCGCTTCCACCTCGTCATGGACGTCATCGACCGGGTGCCCGGGCTGGGCTCGCGGGCCGCGGCGTTGCGCCAGCGGATGGTGGACGAGCGGCTGCGGGCCCGCGCGTACACCCGGGCCGAGGGCGAGGACCTGCCCGAGATCCGCGAGTGGACCTGGCCGTACTGACCCCGCCGACCGCCATGCGCATCCTCGTCGTCAACGCGGGCTCCAGCAGCCTGAAGCTGGCCGTCCTCGACGACCACGACCAGCTGCTTGCCGCGGAGAACCTGCCGCTGCAGCGCGGGCGGGTGGACGCCGCGGCGCTGCGTCGGGTGGTCGAGCAGCACGGACCGTTCGACGCGGTCGGGCACCGGATCGTCCACGGCGGCACCCAGTTCGTCGACCCCGTGCTGGTCGACGACGACGTCGTCCGACGGCTCGAGGCGCTGGCCGACCTGGCCCCGCTGCACCAGCCCAAGTCCCTGCGCGGGATGCGCGAGGTCGGCCGGCTGCTCCCCGATGTCCCCACCGTCTGCTGCTTCGACACGGCCTTCCACGCGACGATCCCCGCGGCCGCCTCGACCTACGCGCTGCCCGCGGAGTGGCGCCGCCGGTGGGACCTGCGCCGGTTCGGCTTCCACGGGCTGTCCCACGCCTACCTCTCGCGCCGAGCCGCTGAACTGCAGGGAGGCTCCCCGGACGGGCTGCGCATCGTGACCTGCCACCTCGGGGCCGGCGCCTCGCTGGCCGCCGTCCACGGGGGCGCCTCAGTCGACACGACGATGGGGTTCACCCCACTCGAGGGCCTGGTGATGGCCACCCGCTCCGGGTCGATCGACCCGGGGCTGATCACCTGGCTCGAGGAGCACATCGGCATGCCGCCGTCCGAGCTCGCCGCCACCCTCGAGCACCGGTCCGGACTGCTCGGCCTGACCGGAACCGCCGACATGCAGCTCATCCTGCAGGCCGAGGCCGAAGGTGACCCCGACGCCGCGCTCGGCCTTGGGGTGTACCTGCACCGGTTGCGTGCCGGCATCGCGGCCATGGCCGCCGCCATGGGCGGCCTGGACGCGCTGGCCTTCGCCGGCGGGGTCGGCGAGCACGCCCCGGCCATCCGGCAACGAGCCGCGGACGGGCTCGCCTTCCTCGGCATCCGGGTCGACCCCGCCGCCAACGCCACGGCCAGGCCCGAGTGTGACATCACCTCCCCCGGGGCCACGGTAAGGACCTATGTCATCCAGACCCGCGAGGACGTCGAGATCGCACGCGGCGTCCGCCGGGCTCTCGCAGACTCCGCGGCCCAAGGGAGTCCCCCGACCTGAGCGGGAACAGGGCCCGGGTCGAGACCTCGAGCCACGCTTGGCGCCTGGCTGCGGGGTCCCTCGGCCGAGGGTTCATGCTGGCCCTGTGCGGTCCGCTACCTCCCACTCCACCTGCTGTCGCCCGAGCCAATGATCAGCATCGCGGTCTCTGCCCAACGCACGTTCACTCTGGCTGCTGATCTACCCGCGACGACCGCGTACTTTCGTGATCTCGCACGAACCATCAAAGACCTGCCGCACCTGTCCCTGGTCAAGACTCATGACTGGGATCAGTACCGCATTCTCTACAGCGCGGCCGAAGCCGGGGTCTATCACGTTGCCTTGTACTGCGACATCCAGGTTCAGTTTGACGAAGTGGAACAGACAGTCCGTGTCACCCCGCTGACCGGCATTCCACCTGTTCCACCCAAGGTGACGATGAGCTCGCTGACCGGCCAGGGGTACTACGCCAGCCAAGCAGTGCTTCAAGCCGTGGGCACACACACCAAGGTCGACTACGACGTGCAGATCACGTCCCAGATACCGAAGCGCTTGACGTTGACGCTCGTCCCCGACCAGGTGGTGAGGCGTGCGATCGAGCAAGTGGTGGCCCGGCGCCTGCAGGAGATCACCGACGCGTTCGCCGCGCACGCAAGTCCCTGATGCGAAGCCAGGACCCCCAAGAGCCAACGACGCAGATCGGTCATCTCACGAGGTCCGGCTTGGCAGTGTCACCTGTCCGGTCGAGCCCGCCACGGCGAGGATCTCGTCGAACCCGCTTTGCAGGCAGTCCATCAGCAGGTCGGGCTCGGGGATGGCTCCGGTGTCGATGTTCACGCCGACGAAGCAGGTGCCGCAGTAGGACATTAGCGTGATGTTGAACGCCGCGCCGATGGTGGGTCCGTACCCGTAGAAGCTGTTGACCTTGGCTCCGGCGAGGTAGAACGGCACCCGGACTCCGGGCACGTTACTGGCGAGGAAGTCGATGTGCTTGAGCATCCCGCCGACGTAGCCACGCGGCAGCAGGTTCAACGTGCCCGCGATCACCTGGGTGAACGGCAGTGATCGGTCGGCCTTCAGCGGCGCGCAGCGGCGGTGGGTCTCCCGCATCCGCTCAGTCGGGTCGACGATGCCGACGGGAACCTTGAACCGCAGCAGCGTGATGCGGTTGCCACCGAGCGGGTCGTCGGCCTTGCGGATGCTGACCGGCATGGTCACGCGCAGTTCGTCGACGTGCTGGCCGTGCCGTTCGTGGTAGCGCCGCAGCCCTCCCGTGACACCAGCGAGGAACGCATCGTTGTGCGTTGCGTCGGCCGCGTGCGCGGCGGCCAGCAGGTCCGTCAGCGGGAACTGCAGCAGGTCGTAGTGCCAGGCCAGGTGGCGTGCGGTCATGACCGGCGACAGCGTGTCGGACACGGGCCGCAGGACGCGCGCGATCGACTGGCCCGTCGCGACCGTTTCGGTGACCGTTTCGCGTGGGTGCCGCAGCGCATGCGCCACGTCGCCGACGACAGAGGTGACCCGGCGCTTGGCAAAGCCGAACAGTTGTGACCAGTCGTGGCCGAGGGCATCGCGCACCAGATCGACGCTGCCCAGGTGCTCGCCGAGGGGGGCCTCCGGCATCGGTCCGAGATCTCCGGGGGCGGGTTCTACGTCGAACAACATGCGGGCGATGTCCATGCCGCCCACGCCATCAGTCAGCGAGTGATGAAGTTTCATGACCAGCGCGGTCTGGCCGCCCTCGAGCCCCTCGACAAACGTGTACTCCCACAACGGCCGATCCCGGTCCAGGCCCGCCATCCCGGTCTTGCGGGCGAACTCCAACACCGCAGCCAGGGTCTTCGGCGGTGCCGCCTCGAACCGGCGGATGTGCCACGACAGGTCGAAGTCGGGATCGACCACCCAGCGGGGCGTGGCCAGACGCCACGGAGACAGCACCACCCGATGCCGGAACCCAGGCGTCAGCCGGGTGGCGCGCTCCAGTCGTTCCGACAGCCGATCCCAGTCCGGCGAACCGTCCAGAATCAGCACACAGACCACCGTCGAGCGCAGCAACGGATCCTGCTCCATGTACCAGGAGAACGCGTCACTGTTACGCATGTGAACATCGATGCGCTCAGCCAACGTAACCACGCCCTTCCTCAGGGTCAGCGTGTCCCTCGACCCCGCGTCATGCCAGGCGGGCCACTGCAGAGCAAGAGTGTCACTCGGTGCCCGCGAGCGGCGCAGGATCTGGCTACTTGTCCGGGGTCAGTCACGCGGCTGATCGTGGTCGGCCGCCTAGTGCCACCGGCAGCCGCCTCGTCGCCCGGTGCGCCGCCGGTGGGACCGGGGTTATCGGGGTTCTGGAGAACCGAGCGAACCGGCGAGTGCACCGTGCCGGGTTCTCTCACGTGCCCTCCCGGCCAGCCTCCGCTTCGGGCTGCGAGGTGTGGGCTTGGTCGCTGCGGCCGCTGCGGCGCTGCCGGGGTGCTCGACCAGCCACGTGAGGATCCGCTCGGCGGTCCATTCGGGGGCCTCTAGCTGGGGGACGTGGCCCACCTCGTGGGCGACCTCGAACCGCCAGGACGGGTTCGCCTTGGCCGCCGCCCGGGCGGCGGCGATGGGAACGAGTCGGTCGCGGTCGCCGTGCAGCAGCAGGACCGGGACACCGATGGCCCGCTGCATCGCCGCGTAGCGGCGGCGGTCCGCGAGGACCCAGATCAGTGACCGGGCCGCCGAGAGCAGCTCGGCGTCCACGTCGCTGTATGCGCGACGCTGATCTGCCAGCTCCCTGTGCTGGTCGACGACGTGCCGTGGGACCCGGGACGGGTCGACGCAGCACAGGCGGAGCAGGTCGGTCGTCGCCTGCTCGGCCGCGGTCGTGCTGCGTCGGGCCAGCAGGGTGCGCCCCATCGCCGGGACGGCGAACGCGGTGAAGGCCGCGGCCACCCGGGGGTCGGGGCGGGCGCGCAGCCCGACCGGCAGGGCTGGGTCGACGAGGACGAGCCCGGCAACGGTGTCCGGGTGCGCGGCGGTTTGCAGGATCGAGATCAGTCCACCCATGGAGTTGCCGATGAGGATCGTCGGGGTGCCGGCGACGTCGGTGAGGAACCGGTGCAGCAGCCGCTGGTTGGCATGGACCGAGGTGGACCGTGAGCCGCTCCGGGTGTGGCCGAACCCCGCGAGGTCCAGGGCCAGGACCCGGCAGGTGCCGGTCAGCAGCGGGGCCAGGGCCGCCCAGTTGACCAGCGAACCGCCCAGGCCGTGCACGCAGACCACCAGCGGTCCGTCCACCGGCCCCCCGTGATCGACGTAGTGCACGGGGCCATCCAGGTCCACCCAACGCGACTCCGGGCGGTCCGCCGTCGATGGGCTGCCGGTTGCCATGCGCAGACGCTACCGCCCCGACAGACTCGCCGATGGCTCATCCTGACGGGTCCGCGGAACTGAGCCGCTCCCGCTCCCTGGTGCCGCCCAGCTGCCGATGCGGGTGGCGACGTCGGCCAGCACCGCGTCGACCTGAGCGTGCAGCCAGTACGTGTCATCCACAGCCGGCTCGTGCCGGTAGATGTGCGCGGAGTCGGGCCCATGAGCGGCGAACAAGTCGGCCAGCAGCGTGACCGGCACGCCAGCTTCGAGTAGCGCCAGCACCGGCCACCGGTGCCCGCTGACGGCGTCGTCCGCGAAGTCCTGCACGCTCTGTTCGTCGGACGCCGTCGCGGGCGACCTGCTAGCCCGCTGGTGTGAGCCGAAGGTCCCGAGCCGACGCAACGGCCGTGCAGAAGCACCCAGACGGCTCTGCGGAAACGCGGTACCGTCACCGCGCAAGGCCTCACCGTCACCCCCGTGTGGTGAGGCCTCGCCCGATTCCGGGGCTACGACAGGACGCGCAGGCGAACCGTGTCCGGCAGGGCCGCGAGCTCGTGGACGACGTCCGCGGCGTCGTCGATGCCGATGTCGGTCAGCACCCACCCGAGCGGTCCACGGGTCGTGAGCAGCTGCGCCTCCACGTTCACGTCGTGGCGGGCCAGGGTCGAGTTGATCGCGGCGAGCACCCCGGGTGTGTTGTGGTGCAGATGCGCAAGGCGGTGACTGCCCCCGGCGGCCGGCAGCGCGACCTGGGGCAGGTTCACGCTCAGCGTCGTGGCTCCCGCCGTGACGAAGTCGACCAGCTTCGCGGACACGAACCGTCCGATGTCCCGCTGCGCCTCCTGGGTGGAGCCACCGATGTGCGGGGTGAGGATCACGTTGTCCAGGCCGCGCCGGGCGCTGACGAACGGCTCGCCGCGCCCGGACGGTTCGGTCGCGAACACGTCCACGGCCGCGCCGGCCAGGTGCCCGGACAGCAGATGCTCGCGCAGCGCCGCCTCGTCCACGACGAACCCGCGGGACAGGTTCAGCAGCAGCGACCCCGGGCGCATCGCGGCCAGCTGGTTCGGGCCGAAGCTGCCCGCGTTTCCGGGACGGCCGTCCACGTGCAGCGTGACGAGGTCCGCCAGGGCAAGCAGCTCATCCAGCGAGGCGCACCGGTACGCGTTGGCGAGCGCGAGACGGTCCGCCACGTCGTAGAAGCACACCCGCATGCCCAGCGCCTCCGCCAGCACCGACAGCTGCGATCCGATGTTGCCGTACCCGACGATGCCGAGCGTGCGGCCGCGGACCTCGTGCGCGCCGGCGACCGACTTGTCCCACACCCCGGTGCATCGCGGCGTTCTTGGCGGCCATCCGCCGGGTCAGTGCGATCACCTCCGCCAAGGCCAGCTCGACAACTGAGCGGGTGTTCGAGTAGGGCGCGTTGAACACGGCCACGCCACGGGCTGCGGCAGCGGGCAGGTCCACCTGGTCGGTCGCGGACATCCTGCGCGAGTCGCAGCATGGGGTCTCCGCCGCAGACCTGGCCGAGCGCGCCGGATTCAGCCCGGGCGTCGCCCGCCGCTAGCTACGTTTCCTCTCCGAGTCCGGCACCGTTGACTTCACCCTCCGCTGCGGCACCGCTGGCCGGCCGGAACACCTCTACCGCTGGTCCGCGCCGAGGCACAGCTAGCGCCCCTCGGCAGGGCAGCGCACCCCGAGCATCACGACGGCATCTCGCGGTCGACCGCCGTCGCCACCGCGGTGGTGAAACGCACGTCCTGGTGGACGGCGGGGACGCGGAGCACCCCGCCCCCGCGGTCGGCCCGGACGTCGAGCCTTCCGACCAGCCGGTCCCTGGACAGGATCGGCAGGGCGCAGCGCCATCGGCGGCCAGCCGGGTCGGAACGTCTCGGGCGCTCACCTGAGGGAGCCACCGGGTCCCCTGCCGGTCCTCGGGCTGAGGGCCCCCTCAGCGTCAGCGGTTGAAGAGGGGCAGATCGAGGCGTGGCCGGTTGGTCCGCTTGAGCTCGGAGAAACCGCGGAACGAGGCCAGCGTGCGCAGGGCGTCGTACAGGGCCAGCGACTCCGCATCCCCTGGCACCGAGGAGATCACCGGCCCGAAGAACGAGCTGCCGTGCGGCGGGCCGTAGCTGATGATCGGCGTGCCGAGATCCTCACCTGCACGCTCGAACGCGAGCGCGGTCTCGGCTCGGATGATCACGTCGTGAGCATCATCAGCAGCGGCGTCCGCCAAGTCGACCGGCAGCCCCTGGGCCATCAGCAGCGCGGCGATGTCGATGGCCCGGGCTGCCTCGGAGCTGGAACGTCCCGTGGTGTCATACCACAGCTGTCGGCCCCAGGCCCCGTACAGGCGCCCCACCGGGTCGTTGCCGTGACCGGCGCGGGCCGCCGCCAGCACCCGGAGGAACTCCAGCGCCCGACGCCGCGCGCTCACCGACTGGGGCGTGACCTCGTCGTCATGCTCGTGGATGACGGACAAGGAGATGAACCGCCAGCCGACGCTCAGCCCGCGCAACACCGCCACCCGCCGTACCCACACCGACGTCTGCCACGCGAACGGGCAGATCGGGTCGAGGAAGAACTCAAGGTCAAACGGGCCACCCGGCAGGTCGGCCACCCGGACCGGGTCAGCGTTCACACTCGTCATGGAAGGGCGAACGACCACTTCTGCCGCCGGAATTCCCCTGAGCCGGCGCCCACGTCGTCTGGCTGGGAGACTCTGCCCGGTCACTCGCCACCGCCTGCCCACGGGCCTCAGCTGGTCGTTCAGCGCGTCGGCTTTGCCGACCGGTGGACGTCCTCCGACCACCACGGCAGCAGCTCGAAAGGCAGCCGCTCCTCGGGGCCAGGACTGTCTTCGCGACTATCGTTTGCGTCCAGCGGTGTGGCTGACCCGTCAGGGGGTTCTCGGTGAAGATCCTGCGCACGCCCGAGGAGCGGTTCGCGTCGCTTCCCGCATTCCCGTTTGAGCCTCACTACGCCGAGACGAGCGAGGGGATCCGGGTCCACTACCTCGATGAGGGGCCGCCCGACGCTCCCCCCGTGCTGCTGCTGCACGGGGAACCGTCGTGGTCCTTCCTGTACCGCACGATGATCCCCGTGCTTGTGGGCGCCGGCCACCGGTGCGTGGCACCTGACCTTGTCGGCTTCGGCCGCTCGGACAAGCCCAGCGAGCAGGGCGACTACACCTACCAGCGCCATGTCGACTGGATGGACGAGATCGTCTTCGGCCATCTCGACCTGCGCGGCATCGCCTACTTCGGGCAAGACTGGGGCGGCCTGATCGGGTTGCGGCTGGTGGCCAGACAGCCGGCCCGGTTCACCCGCGTGGTCGTCGGGAACACCGGGATGCCGACCGGGGACCAGCAGCTGAGCGAGGCGTTCGGGCAGTGGCAGACGTTCGCCCGCGAGTCACCGGTGTTCCCGATCGGCGAGATCGTCGCCAACGGGTGCGCGACACGGCCGGGTGACGACGTCATCGCCGCCTACGACGCCCCCTTCCCCGACGACACGTACAAGGCGGGCGCCCGCGCATTCCCGTCGCTGGTCCCCACATCGCCCGACGATCCGGCCCACGAGGCGAACACCGAGGCCTGGCAGGTGCTGCGCGCCTTCGACCGGCCCTTCCTGTGTGCCTTCAGCGACGGAGATCCGATCACCAGGGGCGGTGAGCGGCAGTTCATCGGCCGAGTGGCAGGCACGGCCGACCAGCCCCACACGACAATCGCCGGGGCCGGCCACTTCCTTCAGGAGGACAAGGGACCCGAGCTGGCCAGGGTGATCGCCGAATTCATGTCGCGCACCGCCTGAGGCGGCAACCTCCCGAAGCGTCCCCACCGACGAGGGGCGACCCTGGACCGTCGCGGCCACGCAGTGGTGTCATCGATCCGTAAGGCTCCTGGTCGGGCTGGTCCGCAGCTTCCTTCGTATGCTGAGCCAATGGCTCACGTCTTGGTCGTCGACGACGACCCGACGGTCGCCGAGGTGGTGCTCGAGTACCTGCGCCGCGAGGGGTTCACCACCGATCATGCGCGCGATGGAGAGCGCGCCCTGGCCGCTGCCGCGGCGACCCCGCCCGACCTGGTAGTGCTCGATCTGATGCTGCCAGGGATGAGCGGCCTAGAGGTGTGCCGGAGGTTGCGAGCCGAGCGGTCCGGCCTGCCAGTGGTCATGCTCACCGCCCGCGGCGAGGAGGAGGACCGCATCGTGGGCCTGGAGGTGGGTGCGGACGACTACGTGGTCAAGCCGTTCAGCCCGCGCGAACTGGTCCTGCGGGTCCGGTCGGTGCTGCGGCGCACCGACCCGCCCGCGCCCGCGCCTGTGCTCTGCGACGTAGAGCTTCGCGTGGACACCCGTGCTCGTACCGTGCAGCGGGGCGACCGCGAGGTCGCGCTGACCGCCCGCGAGTTCGACTTGCTCGTCCACCTGATGACCCACCCCGGGGTAGCGCTGAGCCGGGTCCAGCTCATGAGCGAGGTCTGGGGCTGGGACTTCGGTGACGAGTCGACGGTCACGGTGCATGTCCGCCGTCTCCGCGAGAAGGTCGAGCACGACCCTGCTCGCCCCTCCCGCCTCGTCACCGTGTGGGGTGTGGGCTACCGCTGGGACCCGAGCGTGGCTGCTGTGCCCCGGTCGGACGAGCCACCCTCCGGCGGGTCGCCCTGAACGTCGACTGGGGGCTCGCCGGGCTCGCTGCGCTGACGGCGGGGCTCGTCGGGCTGGCCGGGCTGGTGGTGGTCCGTTTCCTTGGCGCTCGGTCCCCCGCGCGGGCTGCCCTGCTCACGCCGGTGACGGTGGTGCTCGCGGTCACCGCGGGCATGGTCGTGGGCGTCCGGTCGATGGCCCTCAAGGGCAGCGACCTCGCTGTCGTGTCGACCGTGCTGCTGGCGACGACCCCGATCGCCCTCGCGG
Organism: Actinomycetes bacterium; assembly: GCA_036510875.1. Classification (NCBI taxonomy): domain Bacteria; kingdom Bacillati; phylum Actinomycetota; class Actinomycetes; species Actinomycetes bacterium. The sequence continues at coordinate 3,664 of DATCDE010000064.1, read as the reverse complement.
TGGGCCTGTACCTGGCCCGGCGGACCGCAGAGCTGCAGAGACGGACGGAGCAGGAGGCTGCGGCGCGGGCCATGGACGCCGAGCTCGAGGCCCGTCGGCGCGAGCTGGTTGCCTGGTCCTCGCATGACCTGCGCACGCCGCTGGCCGGGATCCGCGCGATGGCCGAGGCGCTGGAGGACGGCGTGGCGCCCGACCCGGCGACCTACCACCGGCGGATCCGCGAACAGGTCGACCGGCTGACGGTCATGGTGAACGACCTGCTCGCCTTGTCCAGGCTGCAGTCTGGCCAGCTGCACCTCGCCCCGTCCGTGGTGCGGCTGCATGACCTGGTCTCGGACACCCTGTCGTCGGCGACACCGCTGGCGCGGGAGCGGGGAGTGCGCCTGCGCGGCTGGTGCGACGAGTCGGTGACCGTGTATGCGGATGAGTCGGCGATCGCGCGTGCCCTCGACAACCTGGTGGCCAACGCGGTGCGGTACTCGCAGCCGGACGGCGACGTCAGGCTCGAGGCGTCCAGCGACGGCCGGAGGGCCACGGTCAGAGTCGTCGACTCGTGCGGGGGGATCAGCGAGACGGACCTGCCGAGGGTCTTTGAGCCGGGCTGGCGGGGGTCGGCGGCCCGCTCGCCGGGCGACGGCGCCGGCCTCGGCCTGGCCATCGTGCACGGCATCGTCACCTCGTGCGGCGGCACGGTGTCGGTCGCCAATCGCGACAGCGGCTGCGTCTTCGAGGTGACCCTGCCGGCCACTGCGGTCAGCAGCTGACGAACCGCCGTAGGACCTGACGCCGCGCCGCCCCCGTGGGGACGGCGCGGCGTCGGGCGCCGGGGAGGATCAGGCCGCGGCCAGTCCCTCCATGCCGCCGGCCGAGAACGCCGGGAGCCCGGTCACCGTCTGGATCCGGTGGAGGTGGCCGTGGGACGACACGGCGTACACGCCGAGGGTCCCGGCGACCGACTCCTGCACGTACAGGAATCGACCGTCCCGGGACGCGGCGAGGTCGATCGGTCCCGCGTTCGTGGTGGCCGCGACGGGGGCGGCGAGCGCCGCGGTCCCATCCGCCTGGAGGCGCCACGACGACAGCGACGCCGACCCGGCGTTCGCACCGAACAGGTAGCGTCCGACCCGGACGTTCCAGCACAGAGCCGCTCCGCCGTCACTGGCAGAGGACCCGAGCAGAGTCAGGCCACCGGCGGTGTTCACGGCGTAGGAGCTGGTGTTGCCGGTGGCGGCCTCGGTCACGTGGACGGTGCCGCGCGGGTCGACGACGAAGGAGAACGGGACGGCCCCGGCCGACGGCGTGACGGTCGGTGTCGCCGAGGGAACGCCGGCGCTGTCCACCGGGAAGGTCAGCAGCGTGTTGTGCGCCTTGGTCGTGACGATCAGGGTGTTTCCGTCGTCGCTGAAGCCGACCTGCGCGGGAGCCTGGATGAACGACGGCACCGGATCGTTGCCGAGGCCCAGGGACCGGGTCGACCCGGGGATCGGCACCAGCCTCGCGTACTTGACCCGGAAGCCGGAGATGCTGCCGTCGCCACCCGCGTTCAGGACGTAGGCGAGGTCGCCGTGGACCGTCACGCTCGTCGGGAACTCACCGCCCGAGGACACGACCGCCGTGCGGTCCAGGCGCGCGCCGCGTACGGAGAACGACGTCACCGTGTCGCTGCCCGCGTTCACCGCGACGAGCACGTGACCCGGGCGGTCGTAGGTGAGACCACCCTGCGAGGCCAGCGCATCCAGCGGGGCACCCGTCTCGGTACCCCCGAGCCCACCGGTGTCATAGGTGCCCGCTGCGGTCAGCGTCCCGTCCGCAGCGCGGGCGTACGCCGCCACCCGGTTGCCGCTGGTGAAGTTGAGCTGCACGAAGACCGCTCCGCGACCATGCGCCTCATCGGTCGAGGCCGACGCGGAGGCGGCGCTGAAGGGCAGCGTGGCGGCTGAGAGTCCGACGACCGCAACGGCGATGGCCGCGCGCCGTAGCAGCCGAAGGTCCTTGAGGGGTGTCGACACGATGGCTCCGTTCGAGAGGTTGACTGCGACCGGATGGCCGCCACTCGACCGAACCACCGCCGACGGCGATCGCTGCTTACGCAGGACGTACGAAGTCCTTACGCAACGGTGACGCGCCCACAGGAGGGCTCGGCGAACGGGCTCGTTCAGGGAGCAAGAGACCAGGGACCGCCGATCCGCCGACAGGTGGCGTGGCGCCGTCGTCGAAGCCAACTTCTTAGCGGACTATCACCGAATCCTCATCTATCTTGCACGTCCGCATCGAAGACTGCCCGGGCACGACATCACGCCGGTCGCCCTCGAGGAGTATGGATGCCCAGCCACACCGTGGCGCCCAGGCCTGTCGGACCTGCTTCGGTTCCGCCGCCCACTCCCGAGGTGCTGTTCACCGATGGTGGCCGGCCTCTGGCCCGGGCGGACGCCCGCGCGGTCCTGGCGCTGATCTTTCTCGGCGGGGCGGCCGTGCTGGCCCTGTGGTGGCAGGACACCCCATCGGTATCCGGTGTCGCCGGTTGGCTGACGAACGCCGGACGGATCACCGGACTGCTCGCCGGCTATGCCGTTGTGGTCCTCCTCGCGCTGATGGCCCGGATCCCCGCCCTCGAGCGGGGGATCGGCACGGATCGCCTGGCCCGCTGGCACGCGATGGGCGGGCGCTACACGGTCAGTCTCACCGTCGCCCACGCCACCTTGATAACCTGGGGGTACGCCGTCCTCGCGCACCGCAGCGGTGTCGCCGAGACATGGGCGTTGCTGCGCTCCTACCCGGATGTGCTCGCCGCCACGGTGGCGGGCGGGCTGCTCGTGGGTGTCGGCATCACGTCCGCCCGCGCCGCCCGCGCACGGATGGCCTACGAGACGTGGCACTACCTGCACCTGTACACCTATCTCGCCGTGGCGTTGGCGTTCAGCCATCAGTTCTCCACCGGCGCCGACTTCATCGCCAACGCCCGCGCCCGCATCGTCTGGTCCGCCCTGTACGTCGCCGTCGGCGGCGCGCTGCTGTGGTACCGGTTCCTCGCCCCCGCGCGGGCGTTCGTCCGGCACCAGTTGCGGGTCACCGCCGTCCAGCGGGAAGCGCCCGGCATCTACTCAGTGCTCATCTCCGGGCATCATCTGGACGAGCTGGACGCCGAACCCGGGCAATTCTTCCGGTGGCGGTTCCTGACCCGCGACCGGTGGTGGGCGGCCAACCCGTACTCCCTGTCCGCTCCCGTCCGTCACGGGCAGCTGATGCGGATCACCGTCAAGGACTTGGGGGACCACTCCAACGGGGTCCGCACCCTCAGGCCCGGAACCCGGGTCTTCGCCGAGGGGCCCTACGGTGCCCTCACCGCAGCCCGGCGGACGCGAGCCAAGGTCGTCCTCATCGCCGGCGGGGTCGGGATCACCCCCCTTCGGGCCCTGTTCGAGACCCTGCCTGCGCAGCCCGGGGACCTGACCCTGCTCTACCGTGCCAGCCGCGCCACCGACGTCGTCTTCCGCGCCGAGCTCGACGCGATCGCGGACACCCGGGGGGCGACCGTCCACTACCTCACCGGACCACAGCACCGCGCCACCTTCACCGCACGGGGCCTATCCCGACTCGTCCCCGACCTGCGGCACCACGACGCCTACCTGTGCGGGCCGCCGGGGCTCACCGACACCGTGCACGC
>DATCDE010000063.1 GCA_036510875.1 Actinomycetes bacterium | reverse complement strand
CGTCGTGTGGGTCACCCACTCCGAGCGGCGTCCCCCGGCCCTGTACCGCGCGCCGCTGTCCATCGCGGGCCTGCTGCGAGAGCAGCTGTTCAAGGGCGCCACCGTCATCCTGACCTCGGCCACCCTCGAGCTCGGCGGCAGCTTCGACCCGGTGGCCGACGCGCTCGGCCTGACCCGTGGCGCGCCCGGTGAGGTGCCGCCCGCGTGGGCCGGGCTGGACGTCGGCTCGCCGTTCGACTACCCCAGGCAGGGCATCCTCTACGTGGCCCGGCAGCTGCCGCCGCCCGGCCGCGACGGGCTGTCCGAGGCGTTCCTCGACGAGCTGGCCGGCTTGGTCGAGGCTGCGGGCGGTCGTACCCTGGGCCTGTTCTCCTCGCTGCGCGCCGCCCAGCAGGCCGCCGAGGAGCTGCGCGGACGGCTGCCCGAGCTGACCCTGTGGTGTCAGGGGGACGACGCCACGGCCGAGCTGGTCCGGCGCTTCGCCGAGGACCCGGCTAGCTGCCTGTTCGGCACCCTGTCGTTGTGGCAGGGCGTCGACGTCCCCGGCCACGCCTGCCAGCTGGTGGTCATCGACCGCATCCCGTTCCCGCGGCCCGACGATCCGCTGGTCAGGGCCCGGCAGGACGCCGCCGGGGCGGCCGGGTTCATGGCGGTCAGCGCGGCGCACGCGGCGCTGCTGCTGGCGCAGGGGTCCGGCCGGCTGATCCGCTCGGCGGAGGACCGCGGGGTGGTGGCCGTGCTGGACTCCCGGCTGGCCACCGCCCGCTACGCGGGATTCCTGCTGCGCTCGCTGCCACCGTTCTGGCGCACCGATGACCCGGCGGTGGTCCGGCGCTCGCTGCGCGCGCTCAGGGGGTCGGGCTGACCCCGAGGCGCACCGGGCGGACGGTCAGCTGAGGGCTGCTCATCGGCTGGGTGCACACCTGCTGACCGGAGGTGAGCCGGACCGCCGTCGTCTGGTTCGGCGGGTAGACCTGCAGGTACGCCGCTGCCGCGGCCTGGCAGGCGGACGCCGAGTACAGCCCGGCGTCATGGAAGTCCATGATCGCGTGCGCGGAGCCCCCGACGGGCAGCTGCACGGTCTGCACCGGCTGGGCCTCCCGGACGGCGGCCGGGCCGACCTGCTGGCCGGATGTGTTCAGGAACGCCACCCCGGGGAAGCCGGTCATCGTGCAGGCGGCGTCGCCTCGGTTGGTGAACGCGATCGGCGTGTACTGGTTGCCGGCCGCCGAGTCGGTCTGGCCCAGCGCGACGGTGAGCTGCGCCGTCGCGCAGGCCGTCGAGCCGGCCGTCGACGCCGACGTGCTCGCGCTCGCCGTGTCGCTCGGGCCCGCCGTGGGCGACGCGCTCGACGCGCTGGCTGAGCCGGCCGGGCTGCTGGAGGTGGCGGACGCTGCAGAGCTCGGGCTGCTGCCCCCGCTACAGCCAGCGAGCAGCACGACGAGTGCGGCGGCCGAGGTCAGCAAGGACGCGGTGCGGCGAACGGTCACCCGGTGAGCCTATGCGCGCCCTCCCGCCGGGGCGAAAGTCCCGTGCACCGGCGAACGGCTTCCTGAGATCGCTCGGATCCGGCAGGGTGGGGCTCGCGACCTGGACCACGTGGGAGAGGCGGCAACCATGGCGGACGTCGGAAGTGTGGCCGGACGGGTGCTGGGCGCGGCCGGCCGGGGCATGCAGCTGCCCGAGCGGGCCGGCATCCTGGCCGCGTCGACGAGCGTGGGTCGGTCGTACAGCCGGGGGCTGCTGCCCCGGGCGACCGCCGACCAGGCCATCGTCACCGGCGTCTCGGTGACGGTGAACTACGCGCTCACCGCGCTGGCCCAGTCGATGATCGAGAGCGGCGCCTTCCGGGTCACCGGCGTTCGGCCGATGACCCGGGCCGAGCGGATCGCCCACCGCAACGTCGTCCTGGTGGGCAACGTCGCGGCGATGGGCGCCGGGGTGCTCGCTCAGCGGCTGCTGGCCCAGCGCAAGGACGAGCCGATCGCCCGGGCCTGGGGTCGTGCCACCAGCTGGCGGGTGGCCGTGGGCGGGTTGTCCGGGTCCATTCTGCTCGGGCTGGACGCCGCGTTCGAGCGGCTCTCCGGGGAGGGCAGCCGCGACTGGTGGCGTCGGGTGCCGATCGCGCTGCCGCTCGGCGGCACGCTCGCCGCGGTCGAGTACCGGGCCCTGCGCAAGGGGATGCAGCGAGCAGGCATCGAGACCGACGCCGCCGGCATGCCCCTGAAGGAGGAGGGGGCGTCGGTGGCGACCGGCCGCGCGCTGCTGGTCGGCACCGGGGTCTCGGCCGGGCTGCTCGTCCTGGCCGAGGGCGAGCGGCTGTTCGCCGACGGTGTGGGCGTGGTGGTGCAGGCGGTCTCCCCGCGGGCCGAGCTGATCGCCAAGCCGATCGGCCACCTGGCCGCTGTCGGGCTGCTGGCCGGCGCCGGCTACGCGGGGCTGCAGAAGGTCTTCCGCAAGGCCGAGCACGGCGGGGACGCCGTCGAGGCCGCCTACCGCACCCCGCCGACCTCCGATTTCGTCAGCGGTGGCCCGCGCAGCTCCGTCTCCTGGGGGGACGTCGGTCGAGAGGGACGCCGCTTCGTCAACATGGCGCTGACCCCGGCCGAGATCACCGAGGTCATGGACGAGCCGGCGATGGCTCCCATCCGGGTGTTCGTGGGCCTGGAGTCCAACGACACCACCAGCGGCCGGGCCGACCTGGCGATGCGCGAGCTGGAGGCGCTCGGAGCGTTCGAGCGCAAGCTGATCGTCTTCATGTCGCCGACCGGCACCGGCTACCTCAACTACGTCACGGCCGAGGCGCTGGAGTACCTGAGCCGGGGCGACGTCGCCTGCGTCGCCATGCAGTACTCGCTGCGGCCGTCCCCGATGTCGCTGGGCCGGGTCGGCATCGGGATCGACCAGAACAACGCCTTCCTGCACGCGCTGAAGTGGCGGCTGCACGCGATCCCGGAGGACCGCCGTCCACGGCTGGCGATCTTCGGGGAGAGCCTCGGTGCGCAAACCTCCCTGGACGTGTTCCAGGAGGAGGGCGCCCGGGGCTTCTCCCGCGTCGGCCTCGAGCGCGGCCTGTTCCTCGGCACCCCCGCGAACACCAAGTGGCGGCAGCGCTGGCTGTCCGAGCCGTCGGTGTGGGACCCGCACGGCGAGGTCGTCGAGGTGGACTCCTACGAGGAGTACCTCGCGCTGCCGGAGGAGGTCAGGGAGCGGGCCCGCTACTTCCTGCTCTCGCACCACAACGACCCGATGCCGAAGTTCTGGTTCCCGCTGGCGGTGCAGGCCCCCGATTGGCTCGGGCCGGCCGAGAGCAGGGAGCCCGGGGTGCCGCCGGAGGTTGCCTGGCGGCCGTACACCACGTTCCTCGTCACGCTGATCGACGTGAAGAACGCCATGAACGTCATCCCCGGCAAGTTCGTGGCCAAGGGGCACGACTACCGCAAGGACCTCGCCCGGTTCACCTCGCTCGCCTACGACCTGCCGCTGGACGACGCCAGGATGGAGCGCATGGAGCGGGCGCTGCGCCAGCGCGAGCTGGCCTGGGCCCAGCGCCGGCTGCTGGCCGACCAGTCCGCCCAGGCGGAGGCGAAGGTCCGCGAGCAGCTGGCCAAGTGGGGGGTGCCCGAGGAGCGGGTGCCGGCCCTGCTCAGCTCCGGGCTGGCCGTCGAGTCCGACGAGTACGCCGCGACCTGACGGCGGTGCACGTGGCCGCCCTGCGCGAGAGGCTCGGCGAGCTCACCGGCTGAGCAGGTGTCCCGCCTGGTCGAGCAGCGCGCGGCCGGCCGCCCGACCCGACTCGACCATCGGGTCCAGCTGGTGGAGCTCCAGCAGCCCCACGCCCATGGCCGCCGGGGTGACGACGACCGCCCCGGCGGCCCGCGCCGCCGCTGCCGATGAACATGGTCCGCAGCAGGGTCTCGCCGAGTGACGGGACCCTGACGCGGTGCGGCGCTGTGGCGGCTCCCGGCCCCTCCGGCCGTGGCCGTCACCGCCGGCGCCCATGCCGATGTTGACGGCGACCAGCGGCCCCTCATCCCGCTCCGTGAGCAGGGTCATCGGCAGGTTGTCCAGGATGCCGCCGTCCGCGAGCAACCGGTCGTCGTGCCGTCTCGGGGGAACCAGCACCGGGAGCGCGATCGACGCCAGGACGGCGTCGGCCAGCATGCCACTGCGGGCCAGGGAAGCGCCGAAAGAGGCGACGAGCAGCACCGTGCGGTCGGCCACCCGGTCGTGACGCACCGCACACCGTTGTGCTCTCCGCTGCGTCCCACTGCCAACATCGGACAACGACCCCAACGCGGGTGCGCTCTTGACACAGGTCGGGCAGATCGTCGACCCCGTGGCTAGGTCGCTCGGTTTCTGCGTGGACGTCAACGCGATCGCCCGTGCGGGCAATAGCTTCACCGGGGACCTGTCGCTGCCGGTGCTGTTCGTCGAGGATCCGCGGCTACGCCCCTGACCGCGGGTACCGACTGCTGCCCACGAAGCCGAGTGCGGCCAGGGCCAGCTCGCTCGACCCGGCGAGCTCCCGAGCGCGGCTACCGTCGTCCCGCGCTGTCGCCACCCGCGCCAGCTCGGCCAGGATGAAGCCCGTCGCTCATCTCCTCGGCGCCGACCTTGCCCTTGCGGGCCAGCCGTTCGGTCAGCTGGGTGAAGCCTGAGATGTCGACGAAGGCGAGGCTGCCCTCGACGTCGCGATAGGTGTCCTGGGAACCGCTGCGCAGCCAGTCGACGACCAGCCGCGGGACGTAGGGCTTGAGCCGCTCGGAGGGGCTGTCCAGGACCAGCTGGGGTAGGCGGTCGACGGCGATCCCGGGCGTGTCGACGACCACCGGGCACCGCCCTCCCCCAACGACTCCGCCGGACCCAGCGAGTCTAGGGACGGCCGAGCCCCCCGTCACGCTGGCCAGCGGTCGCGGTCAGATCCGGCGCAGCACCGCCGTGACCTTGCCCAGGATCGTGGCGTAGTCGCCGTCGATGGGGGAGTAGGCCGGGTTGTGCGGCAGCAGCCAGAGGTGGCCGTCCTTGCGCTTGAACGTCTTGACCGTCGCCTCGCCGTCGAGCATGGCGGCCACGATGTCGCCGTTGTCGGCGGTGGGCTGCTGGCGCACCACCACCCAGTCGCCGTCGCAGATCGCCGCGTCGACCATCGAGTCGCCGACCACCCGCAGCAGGAACAGGGTTCCGTCGCCGACCAGCTGCCGGGGCAGCGGGAAGACGTCCTCCACCGCCTCCTCGGCCAGGATGGGTCCTCCCGCGGCGATCCGGCCGAGGATCGGCACGTAGGACGGCGCCGGGCGCGCGTCGCCGCTGCCGGTCTCGTCGACGCTGTCGGGGGCAACCACCTCGATGGCTCGCGGCCGGTTCGGGTCGCGGCGGATGAACCCCTTGCGCTCCAGCGTGTGCAGCTGATGGGCCACCGAGGACGGCGAGGTGAGCCCGACCGCCTCGCCGATCTCGCGCATGGACGGCGGGTAGCCGCGGCGCTCCACGGCGTCCTTGATGACCTCGAGCACCCGGCGCTGCCGCGGGGTCAGGCCGGACTCGTCGGGGGGGCCGTCGGGGATCTCCCGCACGGTGTCCCTGAGGTCAGCCGTCTCGGCCGTGCCCTCGTCGCCGCGCTGCTTGTTGCTCACGTCTGCCTCCAGCCGAACTTGTCGGACCCACGGCCACGCTGGTCCGGTGACCGCAACGGTACGCGCAGTCGAACACCCGTTTCAAACACCTGTTCGAAGTGTCACTGGATTTTGTCGGCCCCCCGGTGTATATCTCGTACAGGCGTTCGATCGAACACAGGTTCGACCCTTCCCCCCGGAGGCCCCGATGAGCACCAGCCCGATCCACCCCAGCGGCAGCTCCGTGCGCCTCACCCGTCGTGGCCGGGCGATGCTCGTGCTCCTGGTGGCCGCGGTGGCCTTCCTGGCCTTCTCGATCGGTCGGGTCGCCTCGCAGGCCGGCACCGAGTCAACCGGCTCGGCCACCCGGGCGGTCACCGTGCAGCCGGGCCAGACGCTGTGGCAGCTGGCCGTGCAGGTCGCGCCGCACGACGACCCGCGGGCCACCGTCGACCGCATCCGCGAGCTCAACGACATGCGCACCGAGGTGCTGCAGGCCGGCCAGCAGCTCGTCGTCCCCGCCTGACCTGCGGCGACACGCCGACGCGCAACGACGCGCGCCGAAGGACTGGACAGCGGCCCGATCGCGTCCTACGGTTCCCCTACATCTAGTGGTTACATCGATGTAGTTCATCCACAGGTTGTGGTCTGTGCCCACAGGTTCTCAACAGGCAGTCCACAGCCTGGTCCACAGCCTGGTCCACAGAAGAGGGGGTCGGTCCCGATGCACTGCCCGTTCTGTCGGCACGCCGACTCCCGCGTGGTCGACTCCCGGGTCACCGACGACGGCACCGCGATCCGCCGCCGCCGGCAGTGCCCGGAGTGCAACCGCCGCTTCACCACGGTCGAGACCGCGAGCCTCACCGTGGTCAAGCGGTCCGGGGCCACCGAGTCGTTCTCCCGGGCCAAGGTGCTGGCCGGCGTCCGCAAGGCCTGTCAGGGCCGCCCGGTCACCGAGGACCAGCTGGCGTTGCTCGCCCAACGGGTCGAGGAGGTCGTCCGGACCTCCGGCGCGGCCGAGATCGACGCGCACGACGTCGGCCTGGCCATCCTCGGTCCGCTGCGTGAGCTCGACGAGGTGGCCTACCTGCGGTTCGCGTCGGTGTACCGCAGCTTCGAGTCCCTCGAGGACTTCGACGCCGAGATTGCTCTGCTGCGCGCCGAGCGAGACGTGTCCACCCGGCCCGAAGTGCCCAGTACCTGAGCACCACCCCGCACCACCGGCACCACCACCGAGTTCCCCTTCCCCACTCACCACCCCCGCCGGACGGGAAGCCCGGTACCGATCAAGACGTTGTGTATCAGGAGGAACGGCAGAAGATGACCGAGACCGTGAGCGGGGCCTCCCAGGCAGGGGACAAGCCACAGGTGATCAAGGGCAAGCGGCTGACGATGGAGCGGCTGTACACCACGGCCGGGGTGCACCCCTATGACGAGGTGACCTGGGAGCGGCGCGACGTCGTCCAGACCAACTGGAAGACCGGCGAGAACGTCTTCGAGCAGCGCGGGGTGGAGTTTCCCGACTTCTGGTCGCTGAACGCCTCCACGATCGTCACCACCAAGTACTTCCGCGGTGCGGTCGGCACCGACCAGCGCGAGTGGTCGCTGCGCCAGCTCATCGACCGCGTGGTGCTCACCTACACCAAGGCGGGCAAGGAGTACGGCTACTTCGCCGCCGACACCGACGCAGAGATCTTCGAGCACGAGCTGACCTGGATGCTCCTGCACCAGGTGTTCAGCTTCAACAGCCCGGTGTGGTTCAACGTCGGGACGTCGTCGCCGCAGCAGGTCAGCGCCTGCTTCATCCTCTCCGTCGACGACACGATGGACTCCATCCTCAACTGGTACCGGGAGGAGGGGCTGATCTTCAAGGGCGGCTCCGGCGCAGGGCTCAACCTGTCGCGGATCCGCTCCAGCAAGGAGCTGCTGAGCTCCGGCGGCACCGCCTCCGGCCCGGTGTCGTTCATGCGCGGCGCGGACGCCTCCGCCGGCACCATCAAGTCCGGCGGCGCCACCCGGCGCGCGGCCAAGATGGTCGTGCTCGACGTCGACCACCCCGACATCGAGGAGTTCATCGAGACCAAGGCGCGCGAGGAGAACAAGATCCGCGCGCTGCGCGACGCCGGCTACGACATGGACCTCGGTGGCAAGGACATCACCAGCGTCCAGTACCAGAACGCCAACAACTCGGTCCGGGTCAGTGACGAGTTCATGCGCGCGGTCGAGGCGGGCGACACGTTCGGGCTGCGGGCCCGCAAGACCGGCGAGGTCATCGAGACCGTCGACGCTGGCAACCTGTTCGAGAAGATCGCGAAGGCGGCGTGGGAGTGCGCCGACCCGGGCATCCAGTACGACGACACGATCAACGACTGGCACACCAACCCGGAGACCGGCCGGATCACCGCGTCCAACCCGTGCTCGGAGTACATGAGCCTGGACAACTCCTCCTGCAACCTGGCTAGCCTCAACCTGCTGAAGTTCCTCAAGGAGGACGCCACCTTCGACGCGGTGACGTTCGCCAAGGCGGTCGAGTTCATCATCACCGCGATGGACATCTCGATCTGCTTCGCGGACTTCCCGACCGAGGCGATCGGCGACACCACGGTCAAGTACCGCCAGCTGGGCATCGGCTACGCGAACCTGGGCGCGCTGCTCATGGCGACCGGGCACGCGTACGACTCCGACGGTGGCCGCGCGCTGGCGGCGTCCATCACCAGCCTGATGACCGGCACAGCGTACAAGCGCAGTGCCGAGCTGGCCGGCGTGGTCGGCCCGTACGAGGGCTACGCCCGCAACGCAGCGCCGCACGCCCGGGTGATGCGCAAGCACGCCGCTGCGAATGACGAGATCCGCGCGCTGGGGCACATGGACGGCGCCATCAAGGCCGAGGCGACCAAGGCCTGGCAGAAGTGCTTGGAGATCGGCGCGAAGAACGGCTGGCGCAACGCGCAGGCCTCGGTGCTGGCACCGACCGGGACCATCGGCTTCATGATGGACTGCGACACCACGGGCATCGAGCCGGACTTCTCCCTGGTGAAATTCAAGAAGCTCGTGGGCGGCGGCTCGATGCAGATCGTCAACCAGACGATCCCGCGGGCGCTGCGCAAGCTCGGCTACTCCGAGGAGACCATCGAGGCGATCGTCGAGCACATCGCCGAGCACGGGCACGTGATCGACGCACCCGGGCTGCGCCAGGAGCACTACGAGGTGTTCGACTGCGCCATGGGTGCCCGCTCGATCGCGCCCATGGGCCACGTGCGGATGATGGCCGCCGTCCAGCCGTTCATCTCCGGTGCGATCTCCAAGACCGTGAACCTGCCCGAGTCGGCCACCGTCGAGGAGATCGAAGGCGTCTACCTGCAGGGCTGGAAGCTCGGTCTGAAGGCGCTGGCGGTCTACCGGGACAACTGCAAGGTCGGCCAGCCGCTGTCCGACGCGAAGGCCAAGGGTGCGGACTCCGCGGTGGAGGCGCTGTCCAGCGCGACGACGGTGGAGCACCGGGCCACCCGCAAGCGGCTGCCGAAGTCTCGGCCGTCACTCACCACGTCCTTCACGGTGGGCGGCGCCGAGGGCTACATGACCGCGGGCTCGTACCCGGACAACGGTCTCGGCGAGGTGTTCCTCAAGCTGGGCAAGCAGGGTTCGACCCTGGCCGGCGTGATGGATGCGTTCTCGATCGCGGTGTCGATCGGCCTGCAGTACGGCGTGCCGCTGGAGACCTTTGTCGAGAAGTTCACCAACCTGCGCTTCGAGCCGGCCGGCCTGACCGACGACCCGGACATCAGGATGGCGCAGTCG
>DATCDE010000062.1 GCA_036510875.1 Actinomycetes bacterium | reverse complement strand
AACTCGTCGAAGAGGGCCTCGCGCAGATCGGCGACCTCCCGCCAGGTGACCTCGCCGACCCACACGCTCTGGCGCTCGGACTCCGCCCCAGCAGACGGGAGCCCCGACCTCCGACCTGGCATGCCGGACACGGAGTCCGCGGCCACCGGCCCACCGATCCGGTGGGGAGCGGCCGATGTCCTCGCCTGGCCGCGCACGGTCAAGGATCGAGGAGACAAGTCTTCGATGTACCCGACATCGCCCATCGTCGCGTCCGTTCCCGATGCGCAGCGCGACCCCGGACCAACTCATGACCGGTGGGCCGATGCGCCACCAAGGGCGCCCGCCGCAGCACGACCAACGCCCGCCCAGCCCTTGACCTGGCTCAGGGCCGAACGCCGCTGCTTGACGCTCGCTCGGTCAGGCACCAAGTACCTTGGGCACTGACCGTAGGGGAAAGACTACCCGCTGTCCCGGGCACGCAAACAAGGGCCTTCCATTCCTTGCGTTGGAGCTCCCCGCTGTGCCGACGCAGGGCGCATGACCTGGAGCGCGAGAGCCGGCAATAGGCGCGGGTGCACCATTGTCGTCCCTGCAGGCTGTGGCGATGAGCGACGTTCTGGATGATCCCCGGTAACCCGACCCGGTCCTACCGCAGCAGAGATCCTTTGCGGATCGTCGGCGAGGTGACTGACTGGACGCGGCTCACCCCCGCGGCGCTCCAGGTATGGCGCGACCGCCTAGCGGCGATCTTCGCAGACGAACGTGGCGAGATCATCAACTATTCGGCACTGTTGGGTGCGAAGGGCTATAGCTCTAGGCAGGGCGCGCCTTGGGTAGGTGTTCGAAGGCGTAGTAGAGGGCCACGAGGAACGTGCCCGCGAGCGCCAGCAGAGCGCTGAGGAACGAGACGAGAATCAGCACCGCGTAAACCGTGCTGCCGATGCTGAAGCGCGGAAACGCCTTTCGTGCGGCTTGAACGTCGACATCGGGCTCCAGCAGTTCGGGACGCCTCAGCGCATATCCCCACAGGACCGTCATGGCGATAGCGATCGACAGAGCGAGTGCGTTGTAAGTCGCCATCGCAACCTTCGCGTTGATGCCGGATTCGGTCAGGTAGTCCGCGACCAAGGAAGTGGCGAACGGTATGGCGACGATGAGCATCAAGAGCGTCAGGTTGGTCAGCATCAGGCCCCTGGTCGCGTACCTGATCTGGCGGAAGATCGAGTGATGGTTCACCCACAAGATCCCGATGACCAGGAACGATGTGACGTAGGCGGCATACGAGGGCCACTGCCCCACCAGCGCGCTCCACAGGGACTCTTCGCCGACGTGGGGGACCTTCAAGTCGAGGACGAGCAAAGTGATCGCGACGGCGATGACCCCATCGCTGAGAGCCTCCAGTCGCACGGTGTCGGAGCGCGAGAGTCCGCCGGAGGGTGTCGCGGGTTCACCTGTTGCCATGCGGAGATTGTGGTGTCTCAAGCGACGGAACTGGTCGCGGCGCGCGCACCGACCGACCGGCGGCGCGCGCCGAAGTGATGCCGTTCTGGTGCGATCCGTGTCCCGCCGAACATGACACTTCGGCAGCATCGGGCCCCTGGCAGGACTTGCCTAGGTGCTGAACAGCAGCCCCGTTCCGTGCATATCCCTTGCCAAGATGCAGGTCCGGTGACCCCTGGGATTTCGACCCAGAGGTCACTACACTTGGCCGATTCTCTTGGCAGCCAGTTCGTCCACCGGCGTCCGCGTAGGTCTACCGATGGCAGGCCCACCAACCAGAACCCGCCTGAGCACCCGGACACTGCCCGAGGTTCTGTTGACCGGCTGTTGACCGGAACGCCAGAGGCATGACCACCAAGATCGGTGATCATGCCTCTGACCTGCGGACATTCAGTAGCGGGGGCAGGATTTGAACCTGCGACCTCTGGGTTATGAGCGACGGTGTCTGGATGCCAGCGGACACTCACCGACGGCAGCGGAAAGTCGTCTGCGCAGGTCAACGACCCGCACCGTCGCTGAACGTCCAGACGCGTCCGGCATCGTCCACGCCGCCGATGTTGACCAGCGGTTGACCGCGTCGAGAACTCGCCCGGCGCTGCGTGGGAATCCGAGATTCGCGTCGTGGAGATCCGGTCGATATCGGCACATCGGGGCGGGCCGAAACAGTGGGTGCGACTCCGAGTGCCTTCTGTCGGTGGTCGGGTGGCGCCTGTCGCTGTTCCGCTTTCACCCGAGGCCCCGGGCGTTGCGCGTCGTCTGATACCTCCCGGCGGGCGGGCCGGCCGGGCGAAACGTCCCGCGAGGAGTCAGTCCCCTAGCTGGGTCGACCCGTTGGACACGGCTTTGCAGATCCTCGACCGAGAGAGTCCGGTTGAGTCGTGCGTCGAGATGCGACTACTTGGATCTGCTGTCGGCCACAGGCGGTGGGAGAACCGTCTCACCGGCCTACGGTCCTGCAGTGTGGGCGGAATCAGCCGGCCCAGTCAGGCGGTGCCGGATGTGGTCGAGGCCGTCCGGGTGGTGCTGCAGCCACTGCCAGCCGAACATCACCTTGTGGCATTCCAGGTCCGAGCCCAGGTGTGCGAGGACTTCGACGTAGATCTCGGCTGACGCCTCGTCCAGCACGCGCAGTAGGTGACTCACCTCGAGTCCGGCACCGTAGTCCTCGCCGATGGTTTCGGAGGCGGACAATGTCAACTCGCTCGGGTCCACCCGGCTCCAGTCGTACGCGACGTAGAACGCGACCAGTTCGTGGGTGGCACTGAGCCAGTACAGCTCCACCACGTGGTCCGCATCCCCAGTCCAGCCCTCCCGAGTCCACCGACTTCCGTAGTTCAGGGTCCGGCTGGCCGCCCGGCGCTCATCCTGGGCGTAGAACAGGTGAACCGGAATCGTCCCGACCGGCGTAGCCACCGGTGAGTTCTCGTCCATTATGTGCTCCGCCCTCCTGTGCTGATCGTTCTCCGGCGAGCGCCAGGTGTCGCCCGAGCAGTGCGCTGTCTCCTGCCCGGTCAGCCTGTCAGTCACCGGACGCAACGGTAGTTCACCGTCCACCCCTGCCCCACTGGCACGTCGGCCGCCGAGCCTGTGCTCTCCGGATTGTGTAGGCGGCGCCGGGCCAGGTGCTGGCTGCGGCGAGCGTCGTGGCCATGCCGGGCAGACAAGTTGATGTCGGTGAAACGGTTCACGAGTCCTCGCTGCCGATGGGAAGCCTGTTCCGGGGCAGCCCGGGCGCGGGCGGCCCGATGAATCGGAACTCGAGGAGCCTCGCTCGAGGTGTTCGAGCGCTTCAGGTACGTCGACGAACTGGTCGGGGACGGCACGCACGCGCTGGTGTTCACCGCCGCCGTGGCCGGCCACGAGATGCACGGCCTGGACCACCTCCGCCTCGCCGGGGACGGCTTGGTCGCCGAGCTGACCGTCATGGTCCGGCCGCTGTCGGCCGTCGTGGCCCTGGCCGAGGCCATGGGGCCGCGGGTGAGCCACCTCGCCAAGGGCCCCCTCACCTGACCCGTGGCGGGTGCACGTCGCCCGACGGCCGCCCCGGCACCCCGTCACCGGCAACGACACAGCGTGCCCGTCGATGGTGCGGTCGCCGCTGTGCCGGTTGGCCTCGCCGACCGGGCTAGTTCAGGGTCACCAGGTCGTACCCCTCGGCCAGCTGGGTGTGCTTGACCGGCCCCGGGTAGTCGGCCAGCACGACGTCGAGCACACTGCCGCGCACCGCCTCCGGCCGCACGTGCAGCCGCTCCGCCAGGGCTGCGTTCACGTCGAGCACGCGCGTGCTGTCGTCCACCAGCGCAGCCGGCAGCGGCTCCGCGGCGAAGGCGGCCCGGTACGGCCAGTCGCCGAGCGCCCAGCCCATGGGTGCGGCGCCGGCGGCCGGGCCGGTTGTGGCCTCGGGGGGCCCCGGCTTGGCTGGGCGGAACTTCCAGAGCAAGCCGGCACCGACCAGGATCGCCAGGCCAGCGCACAGCAGCGCCAGGGTCGTCGCCGCGCCGTGCGTGTAGACGCTGATCAACCGGATCAGCAGCACGAACGTGCTCAGCAGGCCACCGACGATGAACGGCCAGCCACGCAGCCGTGCGTAGGCGACGAGGCAGCCCACGGCGAAGACGCCCAACATCAGGTACGCCGGCCAGTCGGACGGCGGCTGCCCCTCGACGCGCACGACCGACGCGGAGTTGGCCATGTTGAGCGCCACCAGCAGCCCGACGGCCATCGAGGTCAGCCGGTGGCGGAGCAGGCCGAACGTCGCCGCGGCCGCCCACAGCAGCCCGAGGACGAAGAACGTCACGCTCGTCCACGGCTCGTGGACGGTGACGTAGGCGCCGAGGCTCGCGACGGACACCAGCACCCCGGCGCCGAGCGCCAGCTCGGTCACCACGGTGCCGGTGAGCCACCAGGCCACGGCCACCAGCAGGGTCCCGAACAGCGCGCCGGGCAGTAGGAAGTGCTCGTTGTCCACCCCGAGTCCGACGAATAGCGCACCGCCGGCCGCCACCGCCCCGCCGGTGAGCAGCACGCCGGACAGGCGCCGACGCGCTCCCTCGGACTCAGCGGACAGGGCAGCCCGCTGGGCAGCCCAGCCGTGGTTCAGGAAGCCACCGACGACCAGGCCGGCGACCAGCAGCAGCGCCGCGATCGACGCAACCAGCGCGGTCTGACCGGCCACGGCGAGGGTGTCCCAGACGTTGAAGACCAGGGTCGCCGCCGCGGCGACCACGAGCGCCGCCCCGACGTAGGCAAGTCCTTCGAGCAGATGAGCGCGCCATTCCACGGGCGCCGAACCGTCCGGGGGTTTCGCCACGACGGGAGGCGTGCCCAGTGCGGTCTTCATGACGACCTCCTTCAGGTCAGTTCCAGGCTCTCGCCGTCCAGTGCCCAAGGACAGGGCCATTGGAACCGAAAAGGATCAAGCGGGGACTTTCGGTTCTTCCAGAAGCGCTAGCCCTGCCGCCCCCTGTAATCGCCCTCAATGCAGCAGCGGGAGTCGTTCGGCCCGTACAGTGGGTGGGACGCATCAGCCCGAGTCCTCGGGCCGGTAACACTCTCCGCCGAGCGGCGCACGACGCGCCCTGGCCATGTTGACGCCGCCCCGAACTCGCAGCGGCTGAAAGAATAGGACTTGATGACTTCTGCCTTCACCCTCACGTTCCAGGCTCCGCCCGTTCGGGAGCTCTCCGATGCGCAGATCGAGGCCGACTTCGCCGCGGACGTAGCCGCGCTCGAAGCCCACCCGCAGGCCCTGCCCGATGTCGAAGTCGCCGACGACCTGGCACCTCTCCGGATGAGCAACGGTGCCCGGAGCGCAGCCGCCGCCGACGGGGTCAGCGAGGACGCGATCCGCACCGTCATCGCCGCACCCGACGAGATCGAGCCCGACGCGGCAGGTAACGGGCGCATGCGCCTAAGCCGCGGAAGCCTCACCGTCGTCGTCGCGCGCGACGGCGCGGTCCTCTCGGTCCGCGACCGCAAGCCCCGCACTCGACGTAGTTGACGACCACGTTGGCTCATCCTGGTGCGGGCCGCGCCAGGGCACTCAAGACCTGTGCAGCAAGCGACACGCGCTAACACGCAGTACCACTCGGCGCCCCGCACCCTGCCGACGGTGCCACGGTATCGATCCAGGTCGCCCGCGCAGACTTGGCCGCATGCGACCGCGAAGGATCAGCCAGGGATCCCCCGTCTTGTTGGCCCAGGGCTACCCAAGTGCGACGCGCCTGGTGCCGGCGCTCGAAGACTGCCAAATCCAGCGATGGGGGACCCGCTCCTGATCGGCTTCGCGTGCACTCTGGGTGGCGCGCATCTTCGGCACCTTCGGCCCCCGTCGTGCTGGGTGTCGAGGTGCTAGGCCTCGCGGGCGTCCCACACGGAGAGGGCCGCGGCCTCCTTCGCGGGGTCGAGGCCGATGTGGTCGCGCGGTGTCGGTGTGGTGCCCGCGGCGTCGACCTGGCGCATCCACGTCCAGCTGTCGGCGACGGTCTCGCTCAGCGGCCGGATCCTCAGCCCCCACAGGAGTGCGCGCGACACGTCGCTGTTGTGCAGGGCGCACAGTTCGACGTCGTCGCGCGGCACCCAGATCGGGAGCTCGGTCCACGGCTCGATGCCCTGCTCGAGGACGAGCTCCGGGTCGACCCAGACCAGCTGCGCGTCGGACTCGGTGACCTCCAGGCACGACTCGAGCAGTGCACTCATCGTGGCGGCCCCGACCGGCGATACGACGTTGATCGGTCCGCTGCGACCCTGCGATCCGGCGTCGAGCGCAAAGGCCGCGAGGTCGCGCGCATCGACGTACTGGACGCCGAGGTCGCTCGGTCCCGGTGCAAGCACGCGACCCCCGCGTGCGACGCGGCGCAGCCACCACGGCAGCCGATCGACGTTCTCGAGCGGGCCGAGGATCAGACCGGCACGTAGGTGCACGACGCGGTCTGAACCGAGCTCGCGGTCGAG
>DATCDE010000061.1 GCA_036510875.1 Actinomycetes bacterium | reverse complement strand
TGGTGCTCAGCGGAGCCAGCCCGATGCGGATCCCGTCCGGCTGCCGGTAGTCCGGGATCACCCCGCGCCGCCACAGCTCGTCGAGCACGTCTCGGAACCCCGGCCGCCGCAGCGTGACGTGGCCGCCGCGTCGGGTGCTGTCCCGCGGCGAGACCACTTCGACGCCGAGCCCGAGCAGCCAGGCGTCGGTCAGCTCGAGCGCGAACTCGGTCAGCCGCACCGACTTCGCCCGTACCGACGGCAGTCCGGCCTGCTCGTACATCTCGAGGCTGGCCAGCAGCGGGAGCATCCCCAGGATCGGTGGGGTGCCGCTGAGCAGCTGGCGGGACCCCTCGCTGGGCTGGTAGCCGGGGCCCATCGCGAACGGGTCGCGGTGACCGATCCACCCCCAGATCGGCTGCTGGACGGCGTCGTGCAGGCCCCGGCGCACATAGCCGAACGCGGGCGACCCGGGACCGCCGTTGAGGTACTTGTAGGTGCAGCCGACCGCGAGGTCGACCCCCCACTCGTCGAGGGCGACCTCGACCGAGCCGACGGAGTGGCTGAGGTCCCACAGCGCCAGGGCCCCCGCATCGTGGGCGATCGCGGTGATGGCCGGGGTGTCCGCGATCCAGGCCGAGCGGTAGGCGACCTGGCTGAAACACACCAGCGCGGTGTCCGGGCCCACGATCGCCGCTACCTGCTCGGGGGTGACACCGGACGCCGGGTCGGTCTCGATCCAGCGCAGCACCAGCCCGCGCTCGGCGGCGATGCCCTCGAGCACGTAGCGGTCGGTCGGGAAGTTGTCCGTGTCGACGACGATCTCGCGCCGCCCCGGCCGGGCGTCGACCGCCGCCCTGGCCAACTTGTAGAGCATCACCGACGTGGAGTCGGAGACCACGACCTGTCCCGGGCCCGCACCGAGCGTCGCGGCGCCGAGTCGGTCCCCGACGACTAGCGGCCAGTCCATCCAACCGTCGGTCCAGCCGCGGATCAGCCGGTCCGCCCAGTCCTGCCGGACGAACCGCTCGATCCGCTCGGCCGTCAGGTCCGTCGGGCGGCCCAGCGAGTTGCCGTCGAGGTAGGCGACGACGTCGGTGCCCTCGGGGGTGAGGAACCGGGCCCGGAACGCCGCCAACGGGTCGGCGGTGTCCAGGTCCTCGGCCTTGCACAACAGCTCGTCAGGCACGGACCCCTCCTACTCGGCCATCGGGATGCGGACGCCGCGGGTGGCCGCCACCTGCTCGGCGATCTCGTAGCCGGCGTCGACGTGCCGGATCACCCCCATCGCCGGGTCGTTGCGCAGCACCCGCTCCAGCTTGAGCGCCGCCAGGTCGGTCCCGTCCGCGACAGTGACCTGCCCGGCGTGGATGGAGCGCCCGATGCCGACACCGCCGCCGTGGTGGATCGAGACCCAGGTCGCACCCGACGCAGTGTTCACCAGAGCGTTGAGCAGCGGCCAGTCCGCGATCGCGTCCGAGCCGTCGGCCATCGCCTCGGTCTCCCGGTACGGCGAGGCCACCGAGCCGCTGTCGAGGTGGTCACGGCCGATGACGATCGGGGCGCTGACCTCGCCGGAGGCGACCAGCTCGTTGAACCGCAGCCCCGCAACGTCCCGCTCGCCGTAGCCCAGCCAGCAGATCCTGGCGGGCAGCCCCTGGAAGGCCACCTTGTCCTGCGCCGCACGGATCCAGCGCTGCAGGTGGTCGTTGTCCGGGAACAGGTCGAGCACGGCCTTGTCGGTCGCTGCGATGTCGCGCGGGTCGCCGCTGAGCGCGGCCCAGCGGAACGGTCCGTTGCCCTCGCAGAACAGCGGACGGATGTAGGCGGGCACGAAGCCAGGGAATTCGAACGCCCGCTGATAGCCGCCGAGCCGGGCCTCGTCGCGGATCGAGTTGCCGTAGTCGAACACCTCCGCGCCGGCATCCATGAACCCGACCATGGCCTCGACGTGCTTGGCCATCGAGGCGCGGGCCCGGTCGGTGAACTCCTCGGGCTTGCTCTCGGCGTACTCGTGCCACTCCTCGACGCTGACCCCCTCGGGTAGGTAGCTCAGCGGGTCGTGCGCGGAGGTCTGGTCGGTGACGACGTCGACGTCGACGCCGCGCCGGAGCAGCTCGGGCAGCACGGTCGCGCAGTTGCCCACCAGTCCGACCGACAGCGCCGTCCCCGCTGCCTTGGCGGTCTGGCAGCGCGCGATGGCGTCGTCCAGGTCGGCGGTGTACTCGTCCAGGTAGCGCTGGTCGACGCGCCGGCTCAGTCGGGACTCGTCGACGTCGACGACCAGGCACGCGCCGCCGTTGAGGGTGACCGCCAGGGGCTGCGCCCCGCCCATGCCGCCGCACCCGCCGGTGACGGTGAGCGTGCCGGACATGGTGCCGTTGAACCGCTGGGCGGCCACCGCGGCGAAGGTCTCGTAGGTGCCCTGCAGGATGCCCTGGCTGCCGATGTAGATCCAGGAGCCCGCGGTCATCTGTCCGTACATGGTCAGCCCGAGGTGCTCCAGCCGGCGGAACTCCGGCCAGGTGGCCCAGTCGCCGACCAGGTTCGAGTTGGCGATGAGCACCCGCGGCGCCCACTCGTGGGTCTGCATGACGCCCACCGGGCGGCCGGACTGCACGAGCATCGTCTCGTCGTCCTTCAGCGTGGTCAAGGTGCGCACGATCGCGTCGAAGCTGCGCCAGTCACGCGCCGCGCGGCCGGTGCCTCCGTACACCACCAGGTCGTCGGGGCGCTCGGCCACCTCGGGGTCAAGGTTGTTCTGCAGCATCCGCAGAGCGGCCTCGGTCTGCCAGCTCTGCGCGGTCAGCGTGGTGCCGCGAGGGGCGCGCACCGGACGGGCACCTTCCATGGTCGTTCCTCTCAGTTCAGTGGGGCTTGGGCGGCAGTGCGGGCGGCGGCCAGCAGCGTGCCGTCGTGGACGGCGACCACGATGGTCTCGATCTCGGGCGACAGGAACCGGTCGTGGGCGGGGCCAGGGACGCCGGCGGCCCGGACAGCGGCTAGCACGGCGGCAGTGGCGGGGGCAGGGACCAGCGGGGCGCGCAGGTCGAGCGCCCTGGCCGCGGTGAGGATCTCGATGGCCAGCACGCGGGTGAGCCCGTCGACGGAGCGGCGCAGCTTGCGGGCGGCGCCCCAACCCATCGACACGTGGTCCTCCTGCATGGCCGAGGACGGGATCGAGTCGGTGCTGGCGGGCACGGCCAGCCGCTTGAGCTCGCTGACGATCCCGGCCGCGGTGTACTGGGCGATCATGTGCCCGGAGTCCACGCCCGGGTCGCCCGCGAGGAACGGCGGCAGCCCGTGGCTGCGGGCGACGTCCAGGAACCGGTCGGTGCGCCGCTCGCTGATGCTCGCGACGTCGGCTGCAACGATGGCCAGGAAGTCCAGCACGTAGGCCACGGGGGCGCCGTGGAAGTTGCCGTTGGACTCGACCCGGCCGTCGAGGGTGACCACCGGGTTGTCGATGGCGGAGGCCAGCTCGCGGCTGGCCACCGTGGCCGCGTGCTCCACGGTGTCCCTGGCGGCGCCGTGCACCTGCGGGGAGCAGCGCAGCGAGTAGGCGTCCTGCACCCGCGTGCACTCCGGCCCCCGGTGGCTGGCCATGATCCCGCTGTCGGAGAGCAGCGACCGCAGGTTGGCCGCCGAGATGGCCTGGCCGGGGTGCGGGCGCAGGGCCTGCAGGTCGGCGGCGAAGACGGCGTCGGTGCCGAGCTGGGCCTCGACGCTCATGGCGGCGGCTACGTCGGCCGTGGCCAGCAACCGCCGCAGGTCGTGGAGGGCCAGCACCAGCATGCCGAGCATGCCGTCGGTGCCGTTGACCAGCGCCAGGCCCTCCTTCTCGGCGAGCTGCACCGGCTCGATGCCGTGCGCGCGCAAAGCCTCGGCAGCCGGACGCAGGGTGCCGCCGGCGTCGCGCACCTCGCCCTCACCCATCAGCGCGAGGGCCACATGGCTCAGCGGCGCCAGGTCCCCGGAGCAGCCGAGCGAGCCGTACTCGCGCACGACCGGAGTGAGGCCGGCGGTGAGCATTGCGGCATAGGCGCTCACGGTCTCCACCCGCACACCGGTGCGGCCGGTGGCCAGAGTGGACAGCCGTAGCAGCATCATGGCCCGCACCACCTCGCGCTCGACCTCGGCGCCGGACCCGGCGGCGTGCGAGCGGATCAGGCTGCGCTGCAGCTGGGCGCGCATCTCGACCGGGATGTGCTTGGTGGCCAGTGCCCCGAAGCCGGTCGAGACGCCGTAGTGCGGCTCGTCGTCCTTGGCCAGTGCCTCGATGATCTCCCGGCTGCGGGCGATCTCGGCCAGCGCGTCGGGGGCCAGCGAGACGCCGGCACCGTCCCGCGCGACCCGCACCAGGTCCTGCGGGCTGACCGGTCCGACGCCCACCATCACGTGTTCGTTGCTCATGCCCCTATGGCACACCGCACCGAGGGGTTCCTCCCAGCCCCGGCAACCCATTTGCATCTGGGATCCCAGACAATCGGTTTACTGTGGACGCATGCCTCCGCACCCCGGTGTGCCCGCAGCCCGCCAGGCGCTGGCTCTGCTGCAGGCGCTGGCCCGGCAGTCCGGGCCTGTTCCGGCCGCGACGCTGGCCCGCGACCTCGACCTGCCCCGGTCCACGACCTATCACCTGCTGGCCGAGCTGGCCGACGCGGGCTTCGTCGTCCACCTGCCCGAGGAGCGCCGGTACGGGCTCGGTGTGAGCGCCTTCGAGATCGGCACGGCCTACATGCGTCAGGAGCCGCTGGCCCGGCTGGCCCGGCCGGTGCTCGCCCGGCTGGTCGACGTGGTCGGGCAGTCCGCCCACCTCGCCGTGCTGCACGGCCGCGAGGTGCTCTACGTCGTCGAGGAGAGGGCGCCGGGCCGACCGCCGCTGGTCACCGACGTGGGGGTGCGGCTGCCGGCGCAGCTGACCGCGAGCGGCCGGGCGGTGCTGGCCGGACTGCCCGCGGCCCAGGTCCGGGCGCTGTTCCCCGATCCGGGCGCCTTCGTCGACCGGCACGGCACCGGACCGGCCTCGCTGTCCTCGCTGCGGCGGCTGCTCGGCGAGGTCCGGCAGGCCGGCTACGCGAACGAGGACGGCGAGGTCACGCCCGGCCTGGCCTCCGTCGCGGTCGCCGTCCACGACCACACCGCGCGCCCGGTCGCGGGCGTCGCTGTCACCTTCGACGCCGAGCTGGACGGCGCCGCGCGGGTCCGGCTGGCTCAACGGGTGGGCCTGGCTTCGGCCGACCTCACCCGCCGGATCGGCGGCCGGGCGCCCTAGCGTCCAAGATCGCTGTCCGCGCGAAGAATGTGCCCTCTGCAGGGCGGAATTCTGGTCTCCCGCTAGCGGCGATCAAGGAGCTGGCGTCTCTTCCGCGCGGTTCCGCGGGCGCACACCTGCCCGTCCTGAGTGGCCCAGACCGAGCAGGCTCCATCGTCGGCTCGCTGCGCGTGGAACGTCACGGAGGCACCGACGAACGCCGGGGCCACCAGCCGGTACTCAAGGGACCGCAGCTCCCCCACTGCCCGCTGGGCCACCTCGGCGCAGGCGGTGGCGATGAGCGGGCCGTGCACGAGCAGGCGGCCATGCCCCTCCACGTCCCGGACATAGTCGGGGTCGTAGTGGATGCGATGAGCGTTGTAGGTGAGAGCGCTGTACATGAACAGCAGCCGAGCATCGGGGTCGAGGGTCATCGTGACGGCGCCGGGCGGAGGTCCGGCTGGGAGGTCCGCGGGTGCCCCGGCCGCACCGTGGCGCATGTCGGCCGCGGCCCGGTAGACGATGTCGCGCCGGTCACGTACCCGCAGCAGGCCCTCGCTGACGATGTCGTGCTCCTCGGTGACCAGCAACAGCCAGCCGGACCGCCCCACTCGCAGCCGCACGTCCGCCACCCGGCTCACACGGGTCGCCGCCGCGCCGACCGACAGCGGCGCGAGCACCTCGACCAGGCCACCGCCGAAGCGTCGCTGCCGCGCCGACAGCGGTGGCAGCAGACCGCCGAGCGGGTGGCCGTCCGGCCCGAGCTCGCCCAGGGCCGGGGCTTCATGCAGCTGAACCTCGTGCCAGGTCAACGGCAGCGGCTGCCCGGTCAGCGGCGCTGCCGCGCCGAGCAGCGCCGCGATCGCCCGGACGGACCACTCGTCGATGCGGCCCTCGACGCTGGTCGCCGCGGGGCGCCAGGTCTCGACGACCCTGCTGAACTCCTCCGGCGGCTGGCTCACCGGAACGCGCCGATCCCGTTTCCGGCCCGGCCGATGAGCAGCTTCTGCACCTGGCTGGTGCCCTGGTACAAGGTCATCACCCGCGCGTCCCGCATGTACTTCTGCACCGGGTACTCGTCGATGTAGCCGTAGCCCCCGAACGCCTGGATGGCCAGGTTGGCCGCTCGCACCGCTGCCTTACTGGCGAAGTACTTGGCCTTGGACGCCTCGACGCCGAACGGCTCGCCCCGCTCGATCAGCTCGGCCGCCCGCCAGACGAGCAGCCGCGCCGCATCGGCGTCCACCGACATGTCGGCGATCATGTCCTGGATCAGCTGGAAGGACGCAAGCGGACGACCGAACTGCTGACGGTCCCTGGAGTACTGGACCACGGGCTCCAGGCAGCCCTGGATGATCCCCACGCAGCCGGCCCCGACCGACACCCGCCCCTTGTCCAGCGAGCGCATCGCGATCATGAACCCCTGGCCCTCCTCGCCCAGCCGGGCGGAGTCGGGCACCCGGACGTCAGTGAGGTCGACCTCCGCCGTGGCCTGCCCGCGCAGGCCCAGCTTGCCCTTGATCTCACGGGTCTCGAAGCCCGGCGAGTCCGTGGGCACCAGGAAGGCCGAGACCCCGTTGGGTCCGGGGCCGCCGGTACGGGCGAACATCAGGCACAGGTCGGACCAGGTGGCGTTGCTGATGAACATCTTCTGGCCGTTGAGCACGTAGTCGCCGCCGTCGCGGGCCGCCCGAGTCTTGAGACTGCCGGCGTCCGACCCGGTGTCCGGCTCGGTCAGCCCGAAGCCCGCGAGCTTCGCCCCCGTGGCGATCGAGGGCAGCCACTCCTGCTTCTGCTCCTCGGTGCCGTGCGAAAGGATCACCTTGCCGACCAGCCCCATCGAGACCGACACGATCCCGCGCACCGACGAGTCGGCCCGACCGAGCTCCTCCATGCCGATGCAGTGGGTGATGCAGTCGCCGCCGAGGCCGCCGTACGCCTCCGGGCTGGTCAGCCCGAAGAAGCCGAGCTCCCCCAGCTTGGGCACGATCGCGATGTCCACCGCCTCGGCCGGGTCCCAGGCGGCCCGGTGAGGCATGACCTCCCGGTCCAGGAACTCGCGTGCGAGCGTCTCGAAGCTCAGCTGCTCCTCGGTGAGAGCAAGGTCCATCAGGTTCCTCCGGCGGACATGGTCCTCTTCCCGTGCGCGTCGTAGACGTACCAGCCGCGGCCAGACTTGCGCCCCAGGTGACCCTGCTCGACCAGCTCGGTGACGCTGCGGCTAGGTGCGTCCTTGGGGTCGCCGGTCTCGGCGTACCGGGCCTGCTTGGTGAAGTAGCCGATGTCGATCCCGGTGAGGTCCATCAGCTCGAACGGGCCCATCGGGTAGCCCAGGGCGGTGCGGCAGACCGTGTCGATCGCCTCGACCGAAGCAATGCCGTTCTCCAGCAGGGAGATCGCCTCGTCCCGGACGGCGTTGAGGATCCGGTTGGCGACGAACCCCGGGATCTCCTTGTCGAGGACGACGGGCGACTTGCCCAGGCGCCTGGCCAGCTCGACCGTCGTCCGCACCGACTCGTCGGAGGTCTGCGGGCCGCGGACCACCTCGACGCAGGCCATCACCAGCGCCGGGTTGAAGAAGTGCATGTTGCAGACCCGGTCCGGCCGGTTGGTCGCATCGGCCAGCTTCGATGGCACGAAGCTCGAGGAGTTCGTGGCCAGCACGGTGTGCTCCGGGCAGAGCCGGTCCAGCCGGGCGAACAGCTCGCGTTTCACGTCGAGCTTCTCGACCGCTGCCTCGATGACGAAGTCCGCGCGGGCCGCGGCCGTGTCGAGGTCGGTGGTGAAGTGCAGCCGGGCGAAGGCGTCGTCCTGCTCGGGCTCGGTGAGCCGGCCCGTCTCGACCATTCGGTCGACCCGCAGCGCCAGCTGGTGGCGGGCAGTGTCGAACATGGCCGGCTCGATGTCGCCCACGTCGACGTCGAGGCCGGCCAGCGCGCAGGCCATCGCGATCTGCGAGCCCATGGTGCCGGCGCCGACGACCAGCACCCGGCCGACGTCGGTCATGCATCCCCCCGGACTTGCTCGCGCAGGTGGTACTTCTGGATCTTCCCGCTGGGCGTCTTGGGGAGCTCGCGGAGCACCTCGAGCCGTTCCGGCGAGTAGTTCTTGGCCACCCCCTTGGTCTCCGTGAACTGCTTCAGCTCCTCGAGGGCGAAGTCCCCGACCCCCGGTTTGAGGACGACGCAGGCGCAGGCACGCTCCTGCAGGCGCGGGTCGGGGACG
>DATCDE010000060.1 GCA_036510875.1 Actinomycetes bacterium | reverse complement strand
TGGTGGACCTCGCGGCCGCGACGATCGGGCTGGCCGCGACGGCACGCCTGCGCACCACGGACGAGGAGTCCACGCAACAGGGGTGGGCGCGCCAGGCAGCCTGGCGCTTCGGTGTCACCGGCCTCGGGGCGAGCATCCTCGTAGGCGCGACCGCGGGTGCGGTGTCGTTGGACCGGAGTTTGGGTCTCGGCAGCCGGCTCTCGCGGGTGCCGTTAGCCATCCCCGCAGGGCTGATCGCAGCGGCGGTGATGGAGCGAGCACGGCAGGCAGAGCACGCCAACGAGCCGGATCCGGGACCGATGGGCGCGAATCCGCTCCTCGGGACCGCGGCCGCGGCCGGGATCGTCACCGTGCTCGGCGCCATCGCGGTCGGCGAGAGCAAGGCGGCCCACGCGTTCAGCACCATGGCAGCGCGGCGGCTGCCCGGTCATGAGTTGTTCTGGCAGCTGGTTGGGCACACGGCGATCCTCGCGACCTTCGCGGCAGGCATTCGTGTCCTGTGGAGCGAGGGGGTGCGGCGCATCGAGGCAGGAACGTCGACCTTCGCGGAGGGGCTCGAAGGCCCGGAGGCGCAGCAGTACACCGGGCCCACGATCAGTGGCAACGAGGAGAGCCTGGTCGGGTGGGACACGATCGGCCGCGAGGGGCGCCGACACGCGCTCGCCTTCGTCCGACCCGAGCCGGTACCCACCGCCGAGCGCCCGGCGGGCGTGGGCGACATGGAACTGTCGATCCAGACCGTCATGGGTGAACCGGCGGCCGCTACCCCCATCCAGGTCTACATCGGCCTGGACAGCGCGCCCACGCGCCGCGAGCGGGTCGCCCTGGCGATGGCCGAGCTCGACCGCACCCACGCGTGGGATCGCTCACTGCTGATGCTGGTGTCACCGACCGGCACCGGCTACGTCAACTACTGCGCGATCGCCTCGGCCCAGTACTTCACGCGAGGTGACATGGCCAGCGTGACGCTGCAGTACTCCAAGCGCCCCTCTCCACTCTCGCTCGGCAAGGTCAGGGGGGCACGTGAGCAGAACCGGTTGCTGTGGCTCTCGATCCTGCGCCGGGTCCGCGACCTGCCACCCGAGCAGCGCCCCAAGGTCGTGCTGTTCGGCGAGAGCCTGGGCGCCTGGACAAGTCAGGACGCCCTCCTCGGGTGGGGCACCCTGGCACCTCAGGCGCTCGGCATCGACTGCGCCTTGTGGATCGGAACCCCGCACGGCAGCGAGTGGGCCCAGGAGGTCACGGTGACCCCCGGGGAGGACGTCGATCCCGAATTGGTCACCGTGGTCAACGACTTCGGCCAGATCGAGGACATGGACCCCCAACGACGGTCCGCGCTGCGCTACGTGCTGCTCAGCCACGACAACGACGGCGTCACGAAGTTTGGCATCAGCCTGTTCGCGCACCGGCCCTCGTGGCTTCGTCCGGACCGACCGCCCCTTCAGGAGGTGGCCGGGTCGAGCCCTCGCGGGATTCCGGCCTCGATGCGCTGGCGCCCCATCACGACGTTCTTCCAGACCTTCGTGGACATGAAGAACGCACAGATCCCCGGCTCCTTCCAAGCCTGGGCCCACGACTACCGACCCGACCTCCCCCTCTTCATCCGGGAGGTCTTCGACCTCGACGCGACCGACGAGCAAGTCGCCGCCGTGCGGCAAGCAGTACAAGAGCGCGAACTAGTCCGCGAAGCAGTCTTCGACTAGCGGACAACGCGCGCCGCAATGCCGCGGCGCACGCCAGTGCACTCCACCCGGCTCAGGAAGGCCACTCGTCATGACCGAAGCGCCGCACCAACCCGACCAGACGAAAGAGTCGTCGACCACCCGCGCGGCCCAGGCGACTCCCGCCCCGCCCAAGGTCTCGCACCCGAGCGAGTCGGCCCGGGCTGCGCTGGGCAAGGCGGCGCGGGACAGAGCACCGTTGACGTCACACGCGGACCTCGAGACGGCTGACCGGGGCGATCCGATCTCCTTGCTCGAGGGGCAGGCCGCTTCACGCGTCCCAGAGCTGGTGCCGATCCGGTACGGGCGGATGTCGGGCTCGCCGTTCGCGTTCTACCGCGGTGCCGCGCTGATCATGGCAGCCGATCTCGCGAAGACTGCGAACTCGGGCCTGCAGGTGCAGCTATGCGGAGACGCTCACATCAGCAACTTCGGTGTCTTCTCCTCCCCCGAGCGGCGCCTCGTCTTCGACATCAACGACTTCGACGAGACCCACCCCGGCCCCTTCGAATGGGACGTGAAGCGCCTCGCTGCCAGCCTCGCGGTCGCCGCGCGCGGGAACGGGTTGTCCGCGAAGAAGAGCCGCAGCATCGTCACCGGTGCCGTCGGCGGATACCGGGATGCCATGCGGTCCTTCGCAGCACAGGGCAACCTCACGGTGTGGTACTCACACCTCGACATGGACGACCTGATGGCCCAGATCGGGGACCAGCTCGACTCCCGACGCAAGACAAGGACACTCGCGGCGGTCGACAAGGCCCGCAGCCGCGACAGCGTCCAGGCGCTGTCGAAGCTCACCACGACCGTCGACGGACATACCCGCATCGTGAGTCAGCCCCCACTCATCGTCCCGATCGAGGAGCTCGTGGGCGACGACGAGGC
>DATCDE010000059.1 GCA_036510875.1 Actinomycetes bacterium | reverse complement strand
GCACACGCACCGCGACGGCCCGCCGTCCTGATCTCCGGCCCGCCCCGCGTGTGTCCGACTAAGGCAACAACTGGGGTGTTGGGCGGCACAGGGGCTGCAACCTGCGGGCATGCGGTGCGCCCGCCGAGGGCACCCGCCGTTCCTAGCGGAGCTTCGCTGCCTCGATGGCCGCGCGCTGGGCTTCCTCGACGAGCCACCGGACATCTTCCGAGACTTCCGCAGCCCCTCGACGTTCACTGGCCATCGCAGCCGCGCGCCTGGGGTTGAAGTCTCGCGAGATCTCGACCGCCGCAGCCCGTTGCCTGGGCCTGGGGGTCATGACTTGCGCTGGCATGGCAGCCTCCCCCGCGTGTCACTGTCTCAGTCAGTAGCAGTGTCCTGCGCATCCGATCGTCGTCGGCAGAGGACAAGGACCTGTGAGCCGCTGGGCCTCGCGGGACATTCCAAGCGCGCGCTCGGGGCGAGTCGCCGCCCGGCTTCGCCCCTGAGCTGTCAGGAGCGAACGTCCCGCCCCGCTGTCGGATCTTGCGCTGGCGTCACCGGCAGGCCCCAACCCCGCGCCAGCCCAGGATCGGCACCTATGTGCGTCGGTTCTCTTCGCTCTTGAACCAGAAGCGCATGCCTCGGCCCGCGAAAGGCTCTTCGTCGTATCGCGGGATCAAGTGGCAGTGCGCATGAGGGATCGACTGACTGACAGCGCTCATCGAAATTCCCCAGTGACGCTCATTGAAGTTCCCCACCTGTGTGGCTCCGCCGATGAGGGCGGGTCTCCTTCGAGGCTGGTGGTCTCTGACCACCGACCAGCGTTTCGAAGGAGACCCGCTTTCTCATGCTCACATGGGAGGACGACGTGGAAGTACACGCACTACGCAAGAGGGGTTGGTCGATCTCGGCGATCGCCCGGCATACCGGTCGGGACCGCAAGACGGTCCGGGCCTACCTGAACGGTGAGCGCGCCCCGGGGGTGCGGGTGCGGACGGTCGATCCGTTCGCGCCGTTCCTGGACTACGTGACCGCGAGGCTGGTCGAGGACCCGCATCTGTGGGCGGTCACCTTGTTCGACGAGCTGCTCGCGCTCGGCTTCGAAGCGTCGTATCCGACGCTGACCCGACAGATCCGGGCCCGCGGGCTGCGACCGGCCTGCGCGGCGTGTGTGGGCGCGACCGGGCGGGCGAACGCGGTGATCGAGCACCCACCCGGCGCGGAGACGCAGTGGGACTGGCTCGACCTGCCCGACCCGCCCGCGGCCTGGGGGTGGGGCAAGACCGCGCACCTGCTGGTCGGGTCGCTGGCCCACTCGGGTCGGTGGCGGGCGGTGCTGTCCCCGTCGATGGACCAGCCCCACCTCATCGACGCCCTGGACCGGGTCACCCGTGGCCTGGGCGGGCTCACCGCAGGGTGGCGCTTCGACCGGATGGCCACGGTCTGCCACCCCGACAGCGGCCGGGTGACCGCGTCGTTCGCCGGGGTGGCGAAGCATTACGGGGTGTCCGTGTCGATCTGTCCGGCACGCTCGGGGCACCGCAAGGGCGTGGTGGAGAAGGTCAACCACACCGCCGCACAACGGTGGTGGCGCACCCTGGCCGACGATGTCAGCGTCGAGGAGGCCCAGATGAGCCTGGACGCCTTCGCCGCGACCCGCGGCGACACCCGGTTGCGGCCCGGGCCGGGCGGGAAGTCCACCATCGCGGCCCTGGCCGCGGCCGAGCCGCTGCGACCGGCACCGCACGCCCCCTACCCGGTGATCATGACCGAACCCCGGGTGGTGTCCCGTCAGGCGCTGGTCTCCTACCGCGGCAACCAGTACTCGGTGCCCCCCGAGCTGGTCGGCGCGAGCGTCACGGTGAACCGGGCACTCGGCGCTGAGGTGATCGACATCGCGACCGGCTCGGGCATCGTCGTGGCCCGCCACCGCCTGGCCGGCGACGGGACCGGCGCGATGGTCCGCGACCACGGTCACGTCATCGCCCTCGAGCACACCGCGATGGCCGGCGCCACCAGCGCCCGGCCACACCGCCGCAAGGAACGCATCCCACCCGGTCCCGCGGCCCGCGCCGCCGCGGATGCCTTGCGCGAGAACGGAATGAACGATCAGCACGACCCCACGCCAGTGCCGGCGGGGACGCCGGACCCGAACATCATCGACCTGTCGACCTACGAACGAGCCGCCACCGGAAGGAACACCCTGACATGACCCCCACCACCACCACCAGGACCGAAACCCTTACCAGCGAACGGATCCCGGCGCCGGGCACGACCTCGGCGGCCTCGCTCTACCAGCAGCTACGAGCGCACCTGGCGGTGCTCAAGCTGCACGACGCCGCCGAGGCACTGCCCGCCGTCCTGGACGCCGCCACGACCGAGAAGCTGTCCATGACCGCAGCCCTGGAACGGCTCCTCGCGATCGAGGTCGACGCCACCGAGGCCCGGCGACTGGCCGGAAGGCTGCGCTTCGCCTGCCTGCCCACCCCGGCCACCCTCGCCGACTTCGACTACGACGCCGCCGCCGGCGTCGACCGGCACCTCATCGAGGAACTCGGAACCTGCCGCTACCTGCAATCGGCGACCAACGTGCTGCTGATCGGACCACCCGGCGTCGGCAAGACCCACCTGTCCGTCGGTCTCGCACGAGCCGCCGCGCACGCCGGCTACCGCACCTACTTCACCACCGCAGCCGACCTCGCCGCCCGCTGCCACCGCGCCGCGATCGAAGGCCGCTGGGCCACCACCATGCGCTTCTACGCCGGACCAACCCTGCTCGTCATCGATGAACTGGGCTACCTACCATTGCCCGCCGAGGCCGCCTCAGCGCTGTTTCAGGTTGTCTCACAACGATATTTGAAGACCTCGATCGTGATCACCACCAACCGGGGCGTCGGATCCTGGGGCGAAGTCCTCGGCGACACCACCGTCGCCGCAGCCATGCTCGACCGCTTACTGCACCGATCCGTCGTCCTCAACCTCGACGGCGACTCCTACCGCCTACGCGACCACCACGCACGAGCCGACAAGCTGCGCCGCACCACCACCGGCACCCGTCAACCACTACGCTGACCACCGCCACAGGATGGGGAATTTCGACGAGCACAACCGAGGAACTTCAGAGAGCGCCGTCATGACCGCCGACTGGCTCCACATTCCAGCCGACGTTGTAGCCGCCGGGGTGGAACTGATCATCGAGCATGGTCCGCAGCATCACGAGAAGCTCCTGTGTCGAGGCCCATTCCTCCGCAGTGAGGTCGAAGGGTGACGCGACGTGCCGAGCGGGCAGCACCATGACGGAGCCGTGGGGACGTTCACCCGTCCACATGGCGTAGCAGGGACCAGAGACACCGATCACTTGGTCCGGCGGTGGGTCACAGAACGGGCACGCGGACATCCCCCCATACTGCCCACCCGCCTCGGATAGATCGAGCGAGATCGGCACCTATGCCGCGGATTCGTTGAGAAGGCGGTCCAGGGTCCGCTGACCCCATCGGCTTATGACGGGGTTTGTCGCGCTGTAGTACCAGACCAGGCCCATCGCTTGCTGGAGCGCCCATGCCTTCCCGCGACGCCACTGAACGTCGCCGCACTTCAGCTGTTGTCGGACTAGTTCCCTGCGATCGTGATCAAGGAGATGCCACACAGACACGAGATCGAGAGCCGGATCGGCAGCACCGAAGCCCCCAGTGTCGAGGACTCCAACCAATCGCCCGGCGTCGACCAGCACGTTCTGCGGTGTTAGATCGCCGTGGCACATGACGTCTGGGTCGATCTCGGGAAGGACTCGCAGGTCCTCCCACATGGCGCGCAGTCTCACCACGTCTACTAGTCCCTCGCTGTTTGCGAAGCACAGGTCCATCCACTCGTCGTGGTCCGGGAGATGACCCCCGCGCCCTTCGCCTGCGAACCGCCGCCCTTGTGTGTCCGCGGCGCGGAGACAAGCGAGCAAGTTCGCGAGTTCCTGAGCGAAGGCCGTGGAGCCTGCCGGATCTTCAGCGATGGCGTCCCGTCCGAGCAGCCAGGACTGAACAGCCCACGTCAGCAGATAGCCATGCCCAGGCTCTCCCATGGCGATCGGTGCAGGCGACGGAACCGGGGAAACGTCGCGGAACTCACGCGCTGCACGGGCCTCGTCGGTCAGCCAATCTCGGACTTCGTTCGGGTCCCCCGCTTGGAGCGGAAGCCGGGCGGCCAGAGACTCGCCCACCCGGAAGATGGCATTCACTGTCCCCGCTGGTGCGACTTGCTGGATCGCCAGGTTCGACCACTGCGGAAACTGGTCCGCGATCAGGGACCGGACCAACTCGGCATCGACGTCGAGTTCGCGCTCGTGCATCTTCACGCCCGAATCATGCCCGCAGCCATGCGCCCTGTAATGCCGGCTATCGAGCGGGTCCGGAAGCGTTGCGGCGCTAACCGCCCCTCCCTCGCCGGCACTACCGCAACACGTCCAGTACGGCAACTGGTGAGTTTCGTGGCGGCACAAGTCAATGGCATGCGTATCGCAGCTGATCTTTCCGGACCGGGCTCTGCGAAGGTTGCGCGCACGCAGAGTGTGCCTCCGAAAACCCCACGAGTTGCCGTACTGGGGAGCCGCGGGGCGCTGCGTTCAGGTGTGTCCCCGAGAGTGCAGGCAAGGCCCCGCCGCCTGCCGGGGGATAGGCCGCGAGGCCTTGCCGGCGCACGTTATCCGCTGCGGTGGTCGTCGGCGCCGACGTCGTGGTGATCACCCGGCTGGCGGATCGGTGCGCGGTTCACCGCGGATCGAGCCCGCCTGGGGAGCAACCGGGCCGGCTGCTGGAAGGCGCCTGGGTGCCGACGCGGGCTGTCCGGACGGTCGGCTCGGCACAGACGCTCCCGCCTGTGAGGCGGGAGCGTCTGTGCTTCTTGGGGAGGTTGCGACGTGGCCGCCGGCATGGGGGGTGCCAAACCCTGCGTCGCCGTCATGCGGTTTACCCGTCAACTACATCGCGGGCCGGGGGAGGGCGCGTAGGGACTTTGGTCCCGCTGGACGGGGCGGACGGTGGTGCGAAAGCGCCTCATGGCCGGCCGCCACCCGACCGGGCTAGCAAGATCATCGGCGGTGCTGGCGAGGTTGTGGGGGTGTCCAGTGTGATCGCGTCGAGCCCGCCCACGGCGGCCCGACTGGTGATGGGCCTGCTGCGGGCCGGGATCCCCCTGTCGTTGCTCGCCGATCTGTCCTCGAGGTCCGGGCCGGACTCGGCGGGTATCTACCGGGCTGAGCTCACCGGTGGCGCCGGCTCCCCGGACGACGTGGACCCCGACCCCGGCGGCGCGCACGGCTGGGTCAGGCCGCTCGGCGGCGACGGTGGTGTCGGATTCGGGGGCCCCGCGCGACGCCCGCCGAGCTGAAGCCGTGGGGCCCGGCCGGCGTCGGGTCTCTGCGATCATGGGGTGGCACGGGGACTGCGGCGAGCGGGAAGCGGGACCGACATGCAGTTGACGATCGATTCGAACGAGCCGTTGGAGCGGGTGCTCGACGTGGTCGGCTCGCTGTACGGCGTGCGGCTGGCCGTCAGCTCTGAGGCCCCTGAGGCACCAACCGCGGCCGGTTCACGCTCGCGTCGCCGGGCAGCCGCAAGCGCCCGTTCGACCCGGCCCCGCGGCAGCGCGGTTCCCGCTCGGTCGCACCGCGGACGGCCCGCCGCGTCCACCACCAGCCCGCCCGACTCGGCGACGTTGCGCCGGTGGGCGCAGGCCAACGGCTACCCGGTCAAGGACCGCGGTCGCATCCCGGCGTCCGTCGTCGCCGCGTACCACCAGCGTGACCGGGTGGCTGAGTAGTCCACACCGGGTCGGGGCGTCGCTGCGGTTGCGGAGCGTGCCGAGGTCCGTTGTTCCTGTCAGGCGCCCCGGCTCGGAATGTGTGGGTTTGGCAGGTCTCGGTTGTCGATGATGCGGTCCGCCCGGGACCGTGGGTCGACCGCCGTTGAGGTAGATCAGTTCGGCGGCGGGGTGCTGATCCTGGTGCAGCCGGGTGGCCTCCTCCGCCCCCTCACGGTCCGCGTCACGGGAGATGCCGCGTGCCAAGGACAGCCCCACATCGACGTCGAGCCAGATGCGGTAGTCCCAGAAGCCGAGGTACTCCGGGCGCAACGCGAAGACCCCGTCGACGATGAGCACCGCATCGGCCGCAGCACTGACCGTGTTGCTCTGGTGGTCCTCGCCGGTCAGGGGGTCGTGGGCGCACAGGACCACGTCACCAGATC
Source organism: Actinomycetes bacterium (assembly GCA_036510875.1). Classification (NCBI taxonomy): domain Bacteria; kingdom Bacillati; phylum Actinomycetota; class Actinomycetes; species Actinomycetes bacterium. The sequence continues at coordinate 2,768 of DATCDE010000059.1, read as the reverse complement.
CCAGCGGCCCGGCCGGCGAAACAGCAGTTCCCGGGCCGAGCCGAAGTCGTAGGTGTTGCGGTAGTAGCCCTCGCCGCTGACTCGGTCGTAGCCCAGCTCGCGAGCCTCGCGCCAGGGCTTCTTGAAGTCGTCCAGGCTGGCCCGCAGGGTGGGGCGCCCCAGGGCTCGCACGCCGGCCGCAAGCTCGTGCCCGAAGCTGGTCTTGCCGGCCGCGGTGGAGCCGTCGATGGCCACCCGAAGCCGGCCGGGACCCAGCGCGGAGACCCGGGCCGCGACGTCGCTGACCAACCCCGTCCGGGCCACAGACAGCCGCGCCGGTTCCGGCTGCAGCCAGGTGGACACCGATCCGAAGGCGTGCACAGGGCGACTGTACGAAGACCCGCCACTTGCGAGCCGGACTCCTCGGCGGCATGAGAGGGTCAGGGTGGCGCGGGTGTCGGCACGGTGCCGACCACCCATACCTTCCGATCGAGCGCGCCGGCATGCGCCCTGCAACGTGCTGGGCACACGCTTCGCTGCATAAGCGGGCGCTGGGTTCTCCATCTAGCCGGAGTCGGTCAGGTCGGCGAGCCGCCATGGCCGGTCTGCTGGCGCGCGTTCCAGGCTGGGTGGCCCCTGGTTCCGGGTGGCGTCGGGAGCACCGCCCGGGCACGCCCGCCCACGGCGATGTCGCTGTAGCGGACGGGCTCGTGTCCGACGGCGAGCTCGAGCAGGCGGTAGAAGACGAGTCCACGGGAGCGGGACCTGCGGCGGATGAAGCGGAAGACGAACTCGTCGACGTAGCTCGGTAGGTGAGCGTCGTCCACTCGGCCTTGGTGGGTGCTCGCCAGCCAGCGCTTGGCCAAGCAGGCGACCCGGTGGACGCCTGGCAGCAGCGAGCCCGGGTCCTCGCCGCGGGCCTTCGCGGCACGTTGGCTGCCCGCGTCGCGGGCGTAGCCCAGTGTCTCGATCCCGCGGTAGCTCTGCGTTTGCGGACCGTTGCGTAGTGACGGCTATGTTCGTGCGCTCATGCCGAGATGAGTGAGTCTGCACAGACGGCACCTCGCCGGCATGAGCACCGGTTGACCGCCGCGGTCCCTGGCCAGGCAAGGGACGCGACCGGCAACACCGATCGGTCCGTCCAGCCATCCCGACCTGGCCTGGGTAGCGCGTGGTCAACACGCCATCACGGCCTCGGCGCCCGAGCGGGTCGCGAGGAGGTGGTCCGCCCGGAGCGGACGAACAGGATGCAGCGATCGACGCACCGCAACGGCTGTGCGGATCCTGGTACGGCCCGAGAAGTCCTGTGCAGCGTCGATGTGAGCCTGTGCATCTTCGGCGGTTCATGACGGTGGGTGGCACGGGGTAGCGCTTCGACGGTGGGGCGGGGGGTGACGGTTGCTGTTGTTGGTTGAGCGTCGGGTCGGGCAGCGGACGCGGGCCGGTTCGCGGTAGAACTCGGTGATGAGCCTGGGTCCGGATGAGCGAGGGACGGCTAGGTCGAAGCGTCAGCTCGTGGCCGAGAACTCGTTTGCGGTCGAGTTGCGCACGCCCCGAGCGGCAGCGGTCGCGGGGATCGCCTTCGCGGTGATCCTGACTGTGGTTGTCGTCTTGTTGCACTTGGCGTTGCCGGTTGGCGGTGATCAGTCGCAGTGGATCACGCAGCAGGCGCGACGACAGAAGGTGGCGTGGGCGTTGGAGTTGATCCCCTATGCAGGGATCGCCTTCTTGTGGTTCATCGGGGTGATCCGGTCTCAGCTGGGCCATCGCGAGGACAAGTTCTTCGCCACGGCGTTTCTCGGGTCGGGGTTGTTGTTCGTGGCGATGCTGTTCGCCTCGGCGGCCAACGTCGGTGCGCTGCTGTCCTTGTACGGCGGTCGCAGCGGCGTTCCCGCGGACGAGGTGCGTCTGGTGGGTGCGGTGGGCACGGCGCTGCTGGCGACCTTCGGCATCCGTATGGCTGCGGTTTTCACCATGGTGGTGACGAACCTGGGGCGGCGGTCCGGGATCATTCCCCGCTGGCTGCTGGTCGTGGGCTATGGGGCTGCCGCGATGTTGCTGTTCGCTCCGCCTCGTACGCTCTGGGCGGTTCTGCTGTTCCCCGTGTGGGTCTTCTTGTTGAGCGTGCAGATCCTCGTCGCGTCCTTGAGGGGAGAGCCCAGCAGCGAGCCACGACAGCCTTGAGCTCAGGGTGGACGGCTGTTGCACGACGGACAGCCACCTGCGAAGCGGCGGCCGAAACGCGGACGTCCTGTGGCGTGGTGCGCAGGGTGCATGCGAACTGCCGGTGGCGGGCTAGCGCAGTGGCGTGCGGAGATCAATTGCGGATGGGGGCTTTCGCCTGGTCGCGGGGGGTGGGGCGGAACGCTCGAGTCCGTGGGGTCCCCCTCACGGCCCCGAGGGGACCTAACGGGACGTTCGCGGGTCAGCCGAGGTCGGCCTGGCCGACGGCCTCGCCGCCTTGGCGGGTGAGCGGGTAGATCAAAGCGCCGAGCGCGCCACCGACCAGCGGCGCGACGATGAACAGCCAGACCTGCGAGAGCGCGTGGCTGCCGGCGAACAGCGCCGGACCGAACGACCGGGCCGGGTTGACCGACGTGCCGTCCAGCGGGATGCCGAAGGTGTGGATCGCGGTGAGGGTGGCACCGATCGCGAGGCCTGCGGCCGCAGCGGTGGCGAACCGGTCGGTGACCATCAAGATCACGAGGATGAATGCGGCCGTGGCGAGGACCTCAAACACGAGGGCGCCGGTGAGGTTGATCGTGCCGTTGTCGTAGCTGTTCGTGCCG
>DATCDE010000058.1 GCA_036510875.1 Actinomycetes bacterium | reverse complement strand
GCCGACCCCGACGCCCACGCCGACGCCGACGCCCTCCGACTCCTTGGTCGCCACGGTGCCTGGGTACTTCGGTGACCTCATCGCGGGCCAGGACGGCTGGATCGGGTTCACCCTGGCCAACAACAGCAACTCGGCGTCGCCGACCCTGAGCGCCACCATCGTGCTGCCGCCCGGCATCACGCTTCGCTCGGCCATCCCCGGGTTCGACGGCGAGCAGTCCCGGTGGACCTGCACCGCCACGGACACCGGCGCGGTGTGCACCTACACGGCGCTGCCGCCGCGGCGGAGCACCACGCTGACCTTGCAGGTGTTCGCGGCCCTGGACTCAGTGGGCCAAGGCCCGGTCCAGACCACGATCGTGGGCAAGGGGCTCGACCCGATCGTGGTCCCGGACAAGCGCACCGTCCTTCAGCCTCGCGGCCTCGGCGGCTAGCCGCGCGCCGACCAGGCGTCGAGCACCAGCCGCTCCTTGACCGGGTCCAGGCCGGTCCGCTCGGGAACGGCGTACCCCGGTTCCTCTCGCAGCCAGGCCCAGGTGTCGACGACCGTGTCCGCCAGCGCCCGGTAGGTGAGACCCCAGCTGGTCGCCGACGACCCGTCCATGTCGAACGCGTGGGAGGTCTTTGGGCCCGGCGGCAGCCACAGCGGCAGCTCGCCCCAGGGCTCGACCCCGTGCTCGGCGACGAAGTCGTCGTCCACCCACGTCAGCCGGGCCTGCGGACCCGCCGCGGCGCGGCACAGCTCCAGCCAGCCGCCGAAGGTGTCGCGGCCGATCGGGCCGGGCGCGACCAGCGGTCCGCGGGGAGTGTCCAGGCGCGACGCCGCCGTGACGAGCAGGTCAGCCAGGTCACGGACGTCGACCGCCTGGAACGGCGCCCCGGGCCGTCCCGGGGCCAGCACGTCCCCGCCGCGGGCCATCCGCCGGAGCCACCACGGCAGCCGCCCGACGTTCTCGCGCGGGCCGAGTATCACCCCGGGTCGGACGATGACCGCCCGCTCACGGAGCACCTCGGTGACGGCCCGCTCGCAGCCCGCCTTCAGCTCCCCGTAGTGGCCGTCGTCCGGCCCGGCGTCCGGCGGGCAGTCGAAGGTGGCGGACGCCGCGTCGACGGCCCCGGCCGGCCAGCCCGGGTGGACCGACACGCTGCTCACCAGGACGTACCGGCCGACACCGCCGAGCGCCCTGGCGGCCGCGAGCACCTCCCTGGGCACCTGCGGGCTGGTATCGATCACTGCGTGCCAGGGCTCGACCTCGGCCAGCCGACGCAGGTCGTCCGGGTCGGTCCGGTCCCCACGGATGGCCGCGCCCCCAGGGTGGTCCGATCCGGAGAGGCCGCGGTTGAAGGTGGTGACGTCGTGCCCCGCGGCCAGGGCCGCCTCCACGACGGCCCGACCGAGGAAGACCGACCCGCCGAGGACGAGCAGCCTCATCGCGCTAGTGGCTGCGTCGCCGCACCAGCCGCCACACCAGGAAGATGGCGAGCAGCGCGCCGACCAACGGCAGGACCCGCTTGAGCACCGGGGCGCCCGCCGTCTCCAGCAGGTCGATGGCCTCCGCGGACGGCCTCGGCGGAGGCACCGCGGCGAGCTTGGGGGCGCCGCCCTCAGCGGCGGCCTCGCCGGGCGCTGCCTCCGTGGGCGCCGCGGCGGCGGTCTGTCCGGCGTGGATCTGCGCCTCGAGGCAGTTGGTGAACTGGCCCAGGATCTTGTTCCCCACCTCGACCATGACCCCGCGCCCGAACTGTGCGGGCCGGCCGGTGATGTCCAGGTCGGTCACCACGTCGACCTGGGTCGAGTCGCCCTGATCGTGCAGCTGGGTGTGGATCGTGGCCTTGACGGTGCCACTGCCTCGCGACTCCCGGCCGCTGGCGGAGATCACCGCGCGTCCGGCCTCCTTGTCGGCCACCTCGAAGTGCGCCTTGCCGGCGTAGGTGACCTGGATGGGCCCGACCTTCACCTTGACCCGGCCGGCGAACTCGTCGCCGTCGACGGAGTCCAGCGTCGCGCCCGGCATGCACGGGGCGATCTGTTCCACGTTCATGAGCACGTCCCACGCCTGGTCGCGCGGGACCGAAACGGTGAACTGGTGCTCGAGCTGCATCGAGGAGCCCCTCTGGCTATGGGCGCCGGGCGTGCGGCCCGAAGGGGACGGGTCGCTCGCCCGGCGCGGCTGGTTGCTGGGTCAGATCCCTGCGGCCGCCCCCACGGCTCGACGGGTCAGCACCCGGGCGAGATGTTCACGGTAGTCCGCGGCCGCGTGCAGGTCACTGCTCGGGTTGGTGCCCTCGGCCGCGCGCGCCGCCGCTGCGGCGACCGCCTCGGCCGTGGCGTTGGCCCCGGCCAGCGCGGCCTCCGCGGCGGCAGCTCGAACCGGGGTGGAGCCCATGTTGGTGAGCCCGACCCGGGCCTCCTCGATCGTCCCGTTGGACCGCTTGACCAGCGCCGCGACGCCGACCAGCGCCCAGGCCTGCGCCGTCCGCTGGAACTTCTCGTAGTGGAAACCCCAGCCGGCCCCCAGCTTGGGCACCCGGACCTCGACCAGGACCTCGTCGTGCGCCATCGAGCTCTGCAGGTAGTCGACGAAGAAGTCCGCCGCGTCGATCGTCCGACGACCACCGGGGCCGGCGACCACCAGCTGGACGCCGTAGGCCAGGGCCACCGCGGGCAGGTCACCCGCCGGATCGGCGTGGGCCAGTGACCCGCCGAAGGTGCCCCGGTGCCGGACCGCCGGGTCGGCCACCGTCGCGGTGGCGGCGGCGAGCAGGCCCGCATGCTCGCGGACCAGCGGATCGGTGAGCACCTGGTGGTGCGTGGTCATCGCCCCGATGACCAGCGCGTCGCCATCGTCCCGGATCCCGCGCATCTGCCCGATCCGGCCGACGTCGACCAGCAGGGACGGGTAGGCCATCCGCAGCCGCAGCAGCGGCAGGAACGACTGCCCGCCACCGAGGACCTTGGCGTCCTCACCGCCTCCGGCGAGCGCGGCCACGGCGTCCTCGACGCTGCTCGGCCGGACGTAGTCGAAGCCAGCGGGGATCATGCTGCACCTCCGGTAGCCGTCTGGATGGCTCTCCACACCCGGTGCGGCGAGCAGGGCATCTGGACGTCGGTGACTCCCAGGGGGCGCAGCGCGTCGACGACGGCGTTGACCACCGCCGGGGTGGAGGCGATCGCCCCCGCCTCCCCGACGCCCTTGACCCCCAACGGGTTGGTGGTGGCCGGGGTGACGGTCCGGTCGGTGGTGAACCACGGCAGGTCGGCCGCGGACGGCACCAGGTAGTCGACCATCGTCCCGGTCACCAGGTTCCCGGACTCGTCGTAGACGGCCTCCTCGAACAGGGCCTGGGCGATGCCCTGCGCGATCCCGCCGTGCACCTGGCCCTCGACGATCATCGGGTTCACGACGTTGCCGATGTCGTCGACGCAGGTGTAGTTGCGGATGCGGGTGGCGCCGGTCTCGGTGTCGACCTCGACCGCGCACAGGTGGGTTCCGTGCGGGTAGGAGAACGTGTCCGGGTCGACCGTCGAGTCGGCCATGAGCGTCGGCTCGACGCCGTCCGGCAGGTTGTGCGCCGTGAACGCCTCGAAGGCCACCGCCTGGATGGTCGTCTCCGCGCCGGGCGTGCCCTTCACCCGGAACGTGCCGCCTGTGAACTCCAGGTCGCCCGGGTCGCACTCGAGCTGGTGCGCCGCGATCAGCCGGGCCTTGTCGACGACCCGCTCGGCCGCCCGCAGCACCGCGATGCCCCCGACCGCCAGGGACCGTGACCCGTAGGTGTCCATCCCGTTGGGCGAGCTGCGGGTGTCCCCGTGGATGACCTGGATGTCCTCGAACGGGACGCCGAGGGCGTCGGCGGCGATCTGGCTCCACGCGGTGACGTGCCCCTGCCCATGCGGGCTGCTGCCAGTGACCACCTCGACCTTGCCGGTGGGCAGCACCCGGACCGTGGCCTGCTCCCAGCCGCCCGCCACGTAGTTCAGCGCGGACAGGATCCGGGACGGCGCCAGCCCGCACATCTCGGTGAACGTCGAGATGCCGATGCCCAGCTGGACCGGGTCGTTGCGGTCCCGCCGCTCCTGCTGCTCCCGGCGCAGCCCGTCGTAGTCGAACAGCTCCTTGGCCCGCGCGGTCGCGGCCTCGTAGTTGCCCGAGTCGTACTCCAGCCCCGCGATGGTGGTGTACGGGAACTCCTCGTGCTTGATCCAGTTCTTCTCGCGCAGCTCGAGCGGCTCCATGCCCAGCTCGGCCGCGAGCTCGTCCATGATCCGCTCGAGGGCGAACGTCGCCTCGGGGCGCCCGGCACCGCGGTAGGCGTCGGTCGGCGTCTTGGTGGTGAACACCCCGGTGGCGCCGAAGTGGTAGCCCTCCATCTTGTAGATCCCGTTGTACATGAACGCCCCGAGCAGCGGGACGCCCGGCGTGATGATCTGCAGGTAGGCGCCCATGTCGGCCTTGATGTCGGCCTTGATCCCCAACAGCGTGCCGTCGCGCAGGGCCGCCGCCTCGAGGTCCTGGATCTGGTCGCGGCCGTGGATGGTCGACACGTAGCCCTCGCTGCGCGACTCGGTCCACTTGACCGGGCGACCCAGCTTCTGGGCCAGCAGCGCGGCGATGGCCTCCTCGCGGTAGAGCTCGAGCTTGGAGCCGAAGCCGCCGCCGACGTCCGGGGCGATCACCCGGATCTGCTGCTCGGGGATCCCGGTCGACAGCGCGAGCAGCACGCGGAGGACGTGGGGGATCTGGGTGGCCGACCACAGCGTGATCTCGCCGCTCGCCCCCATCGGGGAGCACACCACCGAGCGGGGCTCCATGGCGGTGGGGATGAGGCGCTGCTGGATGAACCGGCGCTTGACGATCACCTCGGCCTTGGCCGCCGCCGCCGCGTAGTCGCCGCCGGTGAACTCCCAGTAGTAGCACTTGTTGGTGCCCTTGTCTGCGTGCACGAGCGGCGAACCGTCGGCCAGCGCGGCCTCCATGTCCACGACGGCGGGCAGCTGCTCGTAGCCGACGTCCACGGCCTCGAGCGCGTCCGCCGCGTGGTAGCTCGAGTCGGCCACGACGACCGCGACCACGTCGCCGGCGTAGCGCACCTCGTCGGTGGCGACGATCGGGTAGGCGGGGGCAACCATGTCCGGCGTCACCGGCCACACACACGGGATCGACACGGAGCCGAGGTCCGCGCCGGTGTAGACCGCGACCACGCCCGGACGGCCCAGCGCGGCCGAGCCGTCCACCCGGGTGACCCTGGCGTGCGCCATGGGGCTGCGCAGCATGGCCATGTGCAACATCCCGGGCAGCTGCAGGTTGTCGGTCCAGCTAGTCTGCCCGGTGAGCAGGTGCGCGTCCTCCTTGCGGCGCAGCGGCGCACCGACCGCCTTGGCGCCGGCCTCGATCGTGTCGGTCACTGGCCTGCCCCCTGCATCTGCCGGGCCGCCGACTGCACGGCCTTGATGATGTTCTGGTAGCCCGTGCAACGGCACAGGTTGCCCTCGAGGCCCTCGCGGATCTCCTGCTCGCTGGGGTCGGGGTTGTTGGCCAGCAGGTCGACCGCGGCCAGGACCATGCCCGGGGTGCAGTAGCCGCACTGCAGCCCGTGCTCCTCGTGGAACGCCTTCTGCACCGGATGCCATTCGCCGCCGGCGGCGAGACCCTGGATAGTGGTGATCTCCGAGCCGTCGGCCTGGACCGCGAGGACGGAGCAGCTCTTCACGCTGACGCCGTCCATGAGCACGGTGCAGGCACCGCAGTTGGACGTGTCGCAGCCGATGGGGGTCCCCACCCGGCCGAGCCGGTCACGCAGGTAGTGCACGAGCAACAGCCGGGGTTCGACGTCGTCCTCCGTGCGGACGCCGTCCACGGTTATGCCGATCCGGGTCATGAGCCCTCCTTGGGCGGGCCGGTCGAGGGTCGAGGCGGAGCTGGCACACGGGTTGCGGCTCACCCCAGCCCGGGGTGCCTGGAGAGCGGGCGGACCGAGAGGGTCGCTCGACGTGATGCTCGTCACACTAGGGGGCGGTGTCGGGGGTCTGCCACCCCACCGGCGGAGTTGGTCGTACCGATCGGGCCGAACGCGCCACGCGCTACCCGTTCGGGCGCGCCGCCCTGGCCACCAGTCGGCTCGGGGCGTGCCGGGCCAGTCCGGCCAGCAGCCGGTACTGCCGCCCGGGAACGACGACGGTCCGGCGGGTGCCCAGGGCGGCGAGCGCGGCCCTGACCACCTGGTCGGCGTCCAGCCACATCCAGTCGGGGACCCTGCGCATGTCCATCCCGGCCCGGGCGTGGAACTCGGTGCGGGTGAACCCGGCGGCGACCGCGACCACCCGGACGCCGGTGCCGGCCAGCTCGGCGTCCAGCCCCTCGCTGAAGGTGGTCACCCAGGCCTTGGCGGCGGAGTAGGTCCCGGTCGCCGTCCAGGCCGCGACCGAGGACACGTTGACGATGCCGCCGTGCCGCCGCTCGACCATGCCGCCCACCGCGGCGTGGCTCAGGCGCAGGACCGCGCGCACCAGCACGTCGAGCTGCCGCTCCTCGTCGCCCAGCTGCCCCCGGCTGAAGCCGTGCCCGGTGCCGAATCCGGCGTTGTTGACCAGCAGGTCCACCGGCCGGTCCCGGTCGGCCAGCCGCGCCTCCACCCGGGCGCACTGCTCGCGCTCGGCGAGGTCGGTCGGGAGCACCTCGACCGTCCCGCCGAACCGGTGCTTGAGGTCGGCCGCGGTGGCGTCGAGCCGCTCCAGGTCGCGGGCCACGAGGACCAGGTCGTGGCCGCGGGCGGCCAGCCGCCGGGCGAACTCGGCGCCGATCCCGGCGGTCCCGCCGGTGATGAGTGCAGTGGGCATGCCATACCTGTCAGGGTGAGGACGGGCTATACGTCGTCCTCACCCTGACAGGTCGGGGGCGACGGGGTGAACGGGAGGCACGGATGCGAAGCGGCGAGCAGAGCCTGCGGCTGGCCGGGCTGGGGACGACGATCTTCCAAGAGATGAGCGCGCTGGCCACGGCGACCGGCTCGATCAACCTGGGCCAGGGCTTCCCGGACACCGACGGTCCGGTCGAGGTGGCCGACGCCGCAGTCCAGGCGATCCGCAGCGGACGCAACCAGTACGCCCCCGGGCCGGGCGTCCCCGAGCTGCGCGCGGCCGTCGCCGAGCACCAGCGCCGCTGGTACGGCCTGAGCTACGACCCGGACACCGAGGTGGCGGTCACGACCGGCGCGACCGAGGCGATCGCGGCGGCGCTGCTGGGCCTGGTGGACCCGGGCGACGAGGTGGTCGCGCTCGAGCCGTACTACGACTCCTACGCGGCATGCATCGCTTTCGCCGGCGGTGTCCGGGTGCCGGTGACGCTGCGGCCGCCGCAGTTCGCCCTGGACGTGGACGCGCTGCGCCGGGCGATCACGCCGCGGACCCGGCTGATCCTGCTGAACACCCCGCACAACCCGACCGGCGCCGTGCTGTCGCTCGAGGAGCTGTCCGCGGTCGCGCGCCTGGCTGTCGAGCACGACCTCGCCGTCGTCAGCGACGAGGTCTATGAGCACATGGCCTTCGAGGACGACCGGCCGCACGTGCCGATCGCCACCCTGCCCGGGATGCGCGAGCGGACCCTGACCATCAGCTCGGCCGGGAAGACGTTCTCGTTCACCGGCTGGAAGGTCGGCTGGGCCACCGGTCCGCAGCACCTGGTCGGGGCGATGCTGGGCGTCAAGCAGTTCCTCACCTACACCAGCGGCGCGCCGTTCCAGCCGGCCGTCGCGGTGGGGCTGGCCCTGCCGGACGCGTACTTCCACGGGCTGCGGGACGACCTGCGGGTCAAGCGGGACCTGCTGTGCGCCGGGCTGGTCGACCTCGGCTTCGAGGTCTTCGTGCCGCGGGGGACCTACTTCGTCACGACCGACGTCCGGCCGCTCGGGTGGGACGACGGGATGGTCTTCTGCCGGGCGCTCCCCGAGCTGGCCGGCGTGGTGGCGATCCCGCACCAGGTGTTCTACGACGACGTAGACGCCGGCCGCCCGCTGGTCCGCTGGGCCTTCTGCAAACAACCCGCCGTCCTAGAGACGGCCCTCTCCCGGATGAAGGGCCCCTTCAGTAGCCGTCACCGCACAAACCCGCCCTTCGCGGGTTGACGGCGCGGCCGTCGGCCTCCGGATGAAGGGTTGCTTTGTGCGGCAGTGCGCACAGAAAGGACCTCTCATGCGGGGTGAGGGTCAGGCGGGACGCGGGGTGAGGGTCAGGCCGGTGTTGTCGGCGGCGACGTCGACCACGACGGGGTCGCCGTCGCGGACCTCACCGGCGAGCAGCGCCTTGGCCAGCCGGTCCCCGATCTCGGTCTGGATCAGCCGCCGCAGCGGCCGCGCCCCGTACGCCGGGTCGAACCCGGCCAGCGCCAGCCACTCCTTGGCCGCTGGGGTCACCTCGAGGGTCAGCCGTCGGTCGGCCAGCCGCTGGGCCAGCCGCTCGACCTGCAGGGTGACGATCCGGCCGAGCTCCTCGGTGCCGAGCGCGTCGAACAGGACGACGGCGTCGAGCCGGTTGAGGAACTCCGGCTTGAAGGTCGCGTTGACCACGCCCATGACGGCGTCCCGCTTGGCCTCGACGCTGAGCGTCTGGTCCACCAGGAAGTGCGAGCCCAGGTTCGACGTCATGATCAGGATGACGTTGCGGAAGTCCACCGTGCGGCCCTGGCCGTCGGTGAGCCGCCCGTCGTCGAGCACCTGGAGCAGGATGTCGAAGACCTCGGGGTGGGCTTTCTCCACCTCGTCGAGCAGGACGACGGAGTACGGGCGACGCCGCACCGCCTCGGTGAGCTGGCCGCCCGCCTCGTAGCCGACGTACCCGGGCGGGGCGCCGACCAGACGGGAGACCGAGAACTTCTCCCCGTACTCGCTCATGTCGATGCGGACCATCGCCCGCTCGTCGTCGAACAGGAAGTCGGCCAGCGTCTTGGCCAGCTCGGTCTTGCCGACGCCGGTCGGGCCCAGGAACAGGAACGATCCGGTGGGCCGGTCCGGGTCGGAGATCCCCGCCCTGGCCCGGCGGACGGCGTCCGCCACCGCCCGCACCGCGGCCGACTGACCGATCAGCCGACGGCCGAGCTCGTCCTCCATCCGCAGCAGCTTCGCCGACTCGCCCTCGAGCAGCCGCCCGGCCGGGATGCCGGTCCACGCGGCGACCACCTCGGCGACATCGTCGGCACCCACCTGCTCCTTGACCATGGCGGCGGCCGCGCCGGCGTCAGTGCGCTCGGCGCGCTCGGCGGCCGCCGACAGCTCCCTCTCCAGCAACGGGATCTCGGCGTAGGTCAGCCGGGACGCCGTCTCCAGGTCACCGTCGCGCTGGGCCCGCTCGGCCTGACCACGCAGATCGTCCAGCCGCTCCTTCAGCTCACCCACCTTGTTCAGCCCCGACTTCTCCTGCTCCCAGCGGGTGTTCAGCGCGTCCAGCTGCTCCTGCTTGTCGGCCAGGTCGCGGCGCAGCCGCTCCAGCCGCTGCTTCGACGCGTCGTCCGGCTCGCCGGCCAGCGCCATCTCCTCCATCCGCAGCCAGTCGACGGCCCGCTGCAGCTCGTCGATCTCGACGGGACGCGAGTCGATCTCCATGCGCAGCCGGGACGCCGCCTCGTCGATGAGGTCGATCGCCTTGTCCGGCAGGAACCGCGAGGTGATGTACCGGTTGGAGAGTGTGGCCGCCGCCACCAGGGCCGCGTCGGAGATCTGCACCTTGTGGTGCGCCTCGTACTTCTCCTTCAGCCCACGCAGGATGCCGATGGTGTCCTCGACGCTGGGCTCGCCCACGAAGACCTGCTGGAACCGCCGCTCGAGCGCCGGGTCCTTCTCGATGTGCTGGCGGTACTCGTCCAGCGTGGTGGCGCCCACCATCCTCAGCTCCCCGCGGGCCAGCATCGGCTTGAGCATGTTGCCGGCATCCATGGCCGAGTCACCGGTCGCTCCGGCCCCCACCACGGTGTGCAGCTCGTCGATGAAGGTGACCACCTGGCCGTCGCTGGCCTTGATCTCGTCCAGCACGGCCTTGAGCCGCTCCTCGAACTCGCCGCGGTACTTCGCACCGGCCACCATCGCGCCGAGGTCGAGGGCCACCAACCGCTTGCCGCGCAACGACTCCGGGACGTCTCCGGCGACGATCCGCTGGGCGAGCCCCTCCACGACCGCGGTCTTGCCCACGCCCGGCTCACCGATGAGCACCGGGTTGTTCTTGGTGCGCCGGGACAGCACCTGGACGACGCGGCGGATCTCGGCGTCCCGGCCGATCACCGGGTCGATCTTCCCCTCGCGGGCCCGCGCCGTGAGGTCGACGCCGTACTTCTCCAGTGCCTGGAAGGTGCCCTCCGGGTCGGGCGAGGTCACCCGGGCCGCACCGCGGACCCGCTCCAGCGCCTCGACCAGCGCCTGCTCGGTCACGCCGTGCCGGCGCAGCAGGTCGGTCGTGTCGCCGCCGGCGGCCGCGAGCCCGATCAGTAGGTGCTCGGTGGACAGGTACGAGTCGCCCCGCGCCTGGGCGCGCTCGGTGGCCGCGGCGAGGGAGCGCTGAAGGGCGCCCGACGCTTGCGGGGCGCTGACGGTCGACCCGCTGGCCTTGGGCAGCGCAGCCACGGCGGCCTCCGCCTCGGCGCGCAGCCGGGTGCGGTCGACGCCGATCGCGGCGAGGACGGCGGGGGCGATGCCCTCGGCCTCCTCGAGCACCGCCAGCAGCACGTGGGCCGGCTCGAGCGCGGGGTTGCCGTCGCTGACGGCGCGGCGCTGGGCAGTGGCCAGCGCCTCCTGGGACTTGGTGGTGAGATCCATGGGGCTTCCCGGCGGTCAGATGCCTGGATGGGTCAGGGACGGCGGTTGGGGCGCCACACGACGAGGGCGCCGCTGCGGCGCTCGGACTCGAGCTCGGTCAACCGGCGCCGCAGCCGGCCGACCTCCTGCTCGAGGTCGAGGATGTACTTGATGCCGGCCAGGTTCACGCCCTGGTTGGACAGCTCCTGCACCTCGCGCAGCAGCGCGATGTCGCGCGCGGAGTAGCGCCGCCCGCCCCCGGGCGTCCGCTCGGGGGAGACCAGGCCGAGCCGGTCGTAGGTGCGCAGGGTCTGCGCGTGCAGCCCGGCCAGCTCGGCGGCCACGCTGATCACGTAGACCGGGCTGTCCTCGGACGGCTCGAACCCGCGGGAGTCCCGGGACGCGGTGCTCATCGCGCCTCGCCCCCGAGCAGCCCGGCCCGCGGGTTCTCCGCCGCGGTGGCGGTGCGGAAGGCCTCCAGTGCCGCGGTGGCGTCGGCGTCCAGCCGCTGCGGGACGGCGACCTCGACGGTGACCAGCAGGTCGCCGCGGGTACCGTCACGGCGCCCGACGCCCTTGCCGCGCACCCGGAAGGTCCGCCCGTTGGACGTGCCTGCGGGGATCTTCAGGGTGACCGGGGGCCCACCGAGCGTCGGGACCTTGACCTCGGCGCCCAGCGCGGCCTCCGGGAAGGTGACCGGCACGGTGATGGTCAGGTTGTCCTCGGACCGCCCGAACAGCGGGTGCGGCGTGACCTTGACGACGACGTACAGGTCGCCATTGGGGCCGCCGCGCTCACCGGACGCGCCCTTGCCCTTGAGCCGGATCCGCTGGCCGTCCCGAACGCCGGCCGGGATGCGGGCCTGGATGGTGCGGGTCGACCGACCTCGGCCGCTTCCCTGGCAGGTCGGGCACGGGTCGTCGACGACGAGCCCTCGGCCACGGCAGGCGCGGCACGGCTCGGCGAACGCGAACCCGCCGGCGTTGCGGCTGGTCTGGCCGGTGCCCTCGCAGGTCGGACAGACCCGCGGGGTGGTGCCGGCCTTGGCCCCGGTGCCGTGG
>DATCDE010000057.1 GCA_036510875.1 Actinomycetes bacterium | reverse complement strand
GCCTGGACCTCACCCAGCCCCCACGCCCACACCTCGACGTCCGCCCCCCCGACATCATCAGCCACCCGGCCCAAGATCCGGGAAACGATCAGCAACTCAAGCCGACACGCCGACTAAGATCAAAGTAAATGCGGCTGTAGTTCTAGGCACCGCCGACGAGAACCATCACCCCACCGAGCGGCGATGGCGCTTAGGGCTGCCAGAGTCGGGTCCGAAAGTCCCTGGCGTGCTACGCCTGCGTGGTCGAGCGTGGAGGGTGACCGAGCGCGGCGCGCTGGTTGTGCTGCTGAGCCCTCCGGGGGAGTTGGTCGCTGTGGCGACATCCGTGGTGTATCCGGTGCATGTCGACGCCGAGCTGGACCGGTCGCTGTCGCGCTGGCTGTGGCTGGTGAAGTGGGTGCTGGCCATCCCGCACTTCGTCGTCCTGGCGCTTTTGTGGCTCGCCTTCGCGCTGCTGTCGATCGTTGCGTTCTTCGCGATCCTGTTCACCGGCCGGTACCCGCGCGCGGTCTTCGACTTCAATGTCGGAGTGCTGCGCTGGTCCTGGCGGGTGGCCTACTACGCCTACGGCGCCCTCGGCACCGATCGGTACCCGCCGTTCACGCTGGCGGAGGTCCCCGACTACCCGGCGCACCTGAGCGTGGACTACCCCGAGCACCTGTCGCGGGGTCTGGTGCTGGTGAAGTGGTGGCTGCTGGCCATCCCGCACTACATCGTCGTCGCGTTGTTCGTCGGTGGGGTCTGGATGGGGTGGACCTACGAGGACCAGCGGGTGTCCACGGGCGGTCTGATCGGCGTGCTGGTCTTGGTGGCCGCCGTCGTGCTGGCGTTCACCGGCGCCTACCCGCGTCCGCTGTACGACTTCGTGCTCGGTATGAACCGCTGGGTGCTCAGGGTGGCTGGGTACGCGGGGCTGATGACCGATGTCTACCCGCCGTTCCGGCTGGACATGGGCGGCCCCGAGCCGGCCACACTGGCAGTCCCGCCGGCACCCCTGGCCGAGCCCCCGGGTTCGTCCGCCGCTCCGGTGGCGAGTCGCTGGACGGCGGGTCGCATCGTGGCGGTCGTCGTCGGTGCCCTGGTTGTCCTGGTCGCCTCCGGGCTGATGGCCGGAGGCATGGGAGTGTTGTGGGCGGACCAGGTCGCCCGGGGGTCCGACGGCTACCTGACCTCGCCGACTCGCAGCTTGTCCACCGGCCAGTACGCGCTCGCCACCGAGCGGATCACCCTGGGTCTCACGGGGCAGGACGTCGGCTCGGGGCTGGTCGACCAATCGCTCGGCACGGTCCGGGTGCGCGTGACCGGGACAGTCGCTGACCGCGACGTGTTCGTCGGAGTGGCCCGCTCCGCGGAGGTGTCCCGCTACCTCGCGGTGGCCGGCTACTCGACCGTCACCAACTTCGGTGCCGGTACCACCACCTACCGGGAGCACTCCGGTAGTGCACCGTCAGGCGCGCCCGGCGAGCAGACCTTCTGGGCCGGCACCGCCAGCGGGGCCGGCACCCAGACCCTGACCTGGACGCCGGAGAGCGGGCAGTGGACGGTCGTGGTGATGAACGCGGACGCAAGCGCCGGCGTCGCGGTCCGCGCCGACATCGGAGCCACGGCGCCGGTCCTCGGCTGGATCTGGATCGCCCTGTTGGTCACCGGGCTGGTGCTGCTCGCGATCGGTGCGGTGACCATCGTGCTGGCCGTCGTGTCGGCGAGCCGGGCTCCGGCACCCGGCACCGGGACCTGACGGGAGCGGATCGACCCGGCCGGCTCCCAACTGTCACCGGGGGTGTGCCTGCCGGGCGACCTCGATGATCGCGCTCTCGTTTTGGTCGCCGAGTCCGAGGCTCAGCAGCCGGTCGAGCCCGCCGAGCGTCGCACGTCCCAACGGCGCGGAGACCCCGAGCGAGTCGGCGAGACGGACGCCGTAGTCGGCGTGCTTGTGCCGCAGCCGACCGGAGAACACGATGTCGCGGTCGTGACCGCCGTCCACCATCCTCCGACTGTTCCGGACCACCTGCGGGCTGGCCGCCTGGCCCGAGGCGACGGCCCGGGCCACCTGGTCGAGGTCGAGCCCGGCGCGCTCGGCGAGCGCCAGGCCCTCCGCGGCCGCGGCGATCTGCACGGCCCCCATCAAGTTGGTGATCAGCTTGTAGGCGGTGCCGGCGCCGATCGGACCGAAGTGCAGCCGGTCGACAGACAGCGGAAGCAGCAGCGGCTCGGCCGCGTCGAGGTCGGCGTCGGCTGCTCCGATCAGCAGGGTCAGCCGCCCGGCGGCTGCTGCGTCCGGCAGGCCGGTGACCGGGCAGTCCAGGTAGCGCAGCCCCCGGTCCTGCGCGACCCTGGCCAGCTCCAGGACCCAGCCGTGCGAGAGGGTCGAGCACTCGACGGCGAACGCCCCGGGCGCCAGGTCCGCGGCGAGCAGCCCAGCCGGCCCCTGCCACACCGCCCGGGACGCCTCCTCGTCGCTGACTATGGTGAACACTGCAGCCGCCCCGGCCGCCGCCTGCCTGGGCGTGGCCACGAGGCGAGCACCGGCGTCGACCAGCTCCGCGGCTCTGCCCGGAGTGCGGTTGTAGACGGCGAGGTCGTGGCCGGCGGCGAGCAGGCGGGCCGCCATTCCGTGCCCCATCACGCCCAGCCCCACGAACGCGATGCGTGCCATGCCGACAACCTACGGACCTGGCTGCGCGACGCGGGGGATGCAAGGGTGAGTCAGTGACGGCCAGGCTGCTCTACACCGCGATCGTGTCGCTGGACGGTTTCGTGGCCGACGCTGACGGCTCCTTCGACTGGGCGGCCCCCGACGAGGAGGTGCACCGCTTCGTCAACGACCTCGAACGCCGGGTCGGCACCTACCTGTACGGGCGCCGGATGTACGAGGTGATGCGCTTTTGGGAGACCGCGAGCGCGAGCGACGACCAGCCGCGGTTCATCCAGGACTACGCGACACTGTGGCAGCAGGCCGACAAGGTCGTCTACTCCCGGACTCTGCGGACCGTGTCCAGCGCCCGGACTCGGCTCGAGCGGGACTTCGACCCGGAGGCGGTTCGGCGGTGGAAGGCCACATCGGGCCGCGACATCAGCGTGGGAGGTTCCGGTCTCGCCACGTCGGCGATCCGGGCCGGGCTGGTCGACGAGTGCCACCTGTTCGTCGTCCCCGTCGTCGTGGGAGGCGGCACACCTGCTCTCTCCGGTCAGGTCCGGCTGCGGCTCGAGCTGGTGGACGAGCACCGTTTCCGCAGCGGCGTGGTCCACCTCCACTACGCCATCGTGGGGTGATAGCGGCCGGCTCAGCGGCACCTCCGGGTCCACCGCTACGGGTCGCGTCCTGACTCTCCGTCACCGACGCGTGGACGACCACAGCCGCACCCGGGGCGCCCAGCTGGTCCCTCAATCGGGGACGGGAGAAACGAGTCCCCGCAGCCTCGGGAACTGCGGGGACCCGCTCGGTCGAACGCTACGGGCAGTGACCGGTCCTGCGCTTGTGGTTAGCGGAGTCTTAGTCCCTGGCCAGTGCAGGGTTAGCAGCGCGCCGCAGCGCCGTCAGCCGCGGTGGCGGCCGCAAGTCAGGTAGGCGATCGGCCCGATCGGCTGCACGAACACGCCCAGCGCCCACAGCCCCTTGGGGCCGTGGACTTCGGCCGCTGGACGCCGGACCAGGTCGACGAGGGCCGTGGCCGTCAGGGCCAGCTCGATGGACGCCGCGACCAGGATGGCCGAACGCTGAGTGCCCGACAGCTCAGACCAACGCCTGTCGCTTCTCATGGACGCCCTTCCTCCGACTTCGTACGTGACAGCCTGCAACGCCCTCGGGGCCGGCGCCAGGGCCGAAGGCCTCACCACCTGACGGCTGCTCGCCACCCACAATGGTCGGTGCCAGGACGGAGGTCGCATGCCCGGCAGCCGCAGAACCAGCCAGCGGACGGACCGCTGGTGGACGTTCGCGGCGCCCGGCTACGACCGCACCGTCGCGCTCGTGGGCTGGCACCGCTGGCTGGGCGAGCTCGTCGCCGGGGTCGACGGTGGAGTCGTGCTCGAGGTCGGCTGCGGCCCGGCCTTCCTGGCTCGGAGCCTGCGCTCGCGAGGCGTCGACTACGTGGGGCTCGACCGGAACCCGGCGATGCTCCATCGGGCGCGGCGAGGTACTCACGGATGGGGACCGGGTCGCAGTCGCCTCGTCCGGGGCGACTGCACCGAGCTGCCGTTCCGCACGGGGTCGTTCGACGTGGTGGTCGCCGCCGGCGTGCTCGGCCTGCTCCGGGCGCCGCAACGGCAGGCTGCCCTGCGCGAGCTGGCCCGCGTCAGCCGAGGCGAGGTCCGGCTGCTCGAGCCGATCGCTCGCGGCGCCGCCGGGACGCACCGGCTGAGGACGCGCCTGCTCGCCTTCGCGCCCGATGGCCAGATCGCGCTGGCGGAGCTCGTGGACGCCGGACTCCGACCGGAGCTGGTCGGTCCGGCGCGGCTGGCGGGCGTCTACTCGCAGGTCCGGGGGACGCCGCTCGGGAAGCGGCCGGACCGGTGAGCCGGGTCAGCGCATCCTGAGCACGAGCTTGCCGAGCGCCCGGCGCTGCTCCACGTCGTCCAGCGCCGCGGCGGTCTGCTCCAGCGGGTAGGTGCGGCCGATCGGCGGGTCGATCCGGCCGTCGGCCAGCAGCGGAAGCAGCTGCGCCCACTGCTGCTGGAGGAACTCCGGCCGGGACATCCAAAACGCCCCCCAGCCGACGCCAACGACCTCGATGTTGTTCAGCAGCAGCCGGTTCACCTTCACCGTCGGGATCTCGCCGCCGGTGAAGCCGATGACCAGCAGCCGGCCCTCGGGTGCGAGGCTGCGCAGCGAGTCGGTGAACCGGTCCCCACCGACGGGGTCCACCACGATGTCGGCCCCGGCCCCGCCGGTGAGCTCCTTAACGGCGTCCCGGAATCCCTCGGCCAGCACCACGTCGTGGGCGCCGGCGGTCCGCGCCATGTCCGCCTTCTGCGCGCCCGACACGACGGCCAGCACTCGCGCGCCCAGCGCGCGGGCCAGCTGGACCGCAGCCGTGCCGACCCCACCGGCCGCCCCGTGCACCAGGACGGTCTCGCCCGACTTCAGACGGCCACGCCGGAGCAGCGCGAAGTGCGCCGTCAGGTAGTTCATCGGCAGCGCCGCGCCGGTCTCGAAGGACACCGAGTCGGGCAGCGGCAGCACGAGGTGCGGCTCGACCGCCACCACCTCGGCGAACCCGCCGAACATCGGGAACGCGGCGACCCGGTCGCCGGGCCGAACCGCGGAACCGGCGGGTGCGGACCGGACGACCCCGGAGATCTCGGCGCCCAGCGTGAACGGCGGATCCGGCTTGTACTGGTAGCGGCCACGGGTGAGCAGGACGTCGGGGAACGCCACCCCTGCGGCATGCACCTCGACGACCACCGAGCCGTCGGACGTAGTCGGCTCCGGGACCTCGTTCACCGCGACGGCGGCTGGGCCGTCCAACGTCACAACCTGAACCGCTCGCACAGTCCCCTCCTCGCTGCCTCGGCCTGTCAGTCATCTTCGCTCACTGCCGTCCGGTCGAGGCAGGTCAGGTCCGAGTGGCCACCCGTCCCGCAGGTCCGCTCGGGACGGCGTGCAGAAAGGCGGGCGCCGCGTACCCGGCCCGGTCGAAGGCGGCGGTGACGGCGTCGGCCACCACCTCCTCGGCCCCGCTGTCGACCAGGGCGATGGCCGACCCGCCGAAGCCACCGCCGGTCATCCGCGCGCCCAGGGCGCCCGCCGAGACGGCCGTCTCGCAGGCGAGGTCGAGCTCCTCGCAGGACACCCGGAAGTCCTCGCTCAGGGAGCGGTGCGAGGCGTCCAGCAGCGGACCGAGGTCGCGGATGCGACCGGTCTCCAGCAGGGCTGCGGCCGTGCGAACCCGGTCGATCTCGGTCACCACGTGCCGAACCAGGCGGCGCATCTCTTCGTGCGGCAACGAGCCGACGGCGTCCTCGAGGCCGGTGGGCTCGACCTCGCGCAGGCTCGCCAGGCCGAGCAGCCGGGCCGCTGCGTCGCAGACCGAGCGGCGG
>DATCDE010000056.1 GCA_036510875.1 Actinomycetes bacterium | reverse complement strand
CGCCACCTCGGACACCTTGGCCACCGACTCGAGGATCACGTCGAGCTGGGCGGCGAGCCGGTCGAGGTGCGGTGCGTCCAGCTCGAGGCGAGCCAGCCGGGCCAGGTGCTCGACCTCGACACGGGAGATCGACGGCATGGAGAGCCGCTCCTTCGCTGCGACAGGGTGAGCCCCCCATCTTAGGGTCGGCCGCGGCCGACCCTAAGCGCTACACCGCCCGCAGTGCCGCCGGCGCCACGTCCATCTGTCCCTGCAGCCAGGCGGTGGCCAGGTCGCCCGACATCGGGCGGCTGATGAGCCAGCCCTGCGCGTTGTCGCAGCCGAGCGCCACGAGCTGCTGCCACACCTGCTCGGTCTCGACGCCCTCGGCGACGGCGTCCAGACCGAGGCCGTGCGCCAGCTCGATGATCGAGCGCACGATGGAAGCGTCGTCCCCGCCGTCGGCGAGCCGGCTCACGAACGACCGGTCCACCTTGATCTCCGACACCGGCAGCCGCTGAAGCATGAACATCGACGAGTAGCCGGTGCCGAAGTCGTCCAGGCTCAGGGTGACGTCGAGCGCCTCGAGGGCCTCGAGCGTGTCCATCACCCGGGTGTGCTCGGTCATCAGGGTGCGCTCGGTCAGCTCCAGGCACAGGAAGGACGCCGGCACGCGGTGCCGGGCCAGCCCCTCGGAGACGGTGCGCAGCAGCTCCGCACCGTGCAGGTCCCTGGCCGACACGTTGACCGCGACCGAGACGGGCAGCCCCATCCGGCGCCACTCCGCCACCTGGCCGAGGGCCGCGTCGATGACGAACTCGGTGAGCCGGTGCATCAGCCCGGACGTCTCGGCCAGCGGGATGAACTCGTCCGGCGGGATGTAGCCCCGCTCGGGGTGGTTCCAGCGGACCAACGCCTCGACGCCAACGACGTCGCGGGCCCCCACGGACACCTTGGGCTGGTAGTGCACCTCGAGCTCGTGCGCGTCGATGGCCCGGCGCAGAGCGGCGAGCAGGCCGAGCCGGTCGGTCGTGTTGTGGTCTCGGCTGGGGTCGTACACCTCGACGTCGCCGTGCGACTCCTTGGCCACGTACATGGCGACGTCGGCGCGGCGCATGAGCTGCTCCACGGCGTCCCCGTGCTCGGGCCAGACCGTGATGCCGAAGCTGGCCTCCAGCTCGAGCAGCACACCCTCGAGGTTGAACGGCTCCTCCATGGAGTGCCGGACCCGGTGGGCCACCTCGGCCGCGGCCTTCGAGTTGGTGACGCCGGGCAGCAGCAGCGCGAACTCGTCGCCGCCGAGCCGGGCCACCAGGTCGTCGGGACGCAGCACGGCCGACAGCCGCTGGGACACCAGGACGAGCAGCTGGTCGCCGACGTGGTGACCGAGGGTGTCGTTGACCTCCTTGAACCGGTCCAGGTCGAGCAGGCACAGCGCGAACGGCTCCCGCTGTGGCGAGCTGACCGCCTCGTCCAGCCGGCGCAGCAGGTACTTGCGGTTGGGCAGCCCGGTGAGGGCGTCGTGCAGCGACTGCTGCTCGGCGACCATCGAGATCCGGCCGGTCTGGTGGACGGCGAACATCGGGATGAGCAGCAGCGGGATGAAGTACAGGCTGCCCTGCGCCACGAGCACGACGATCGGGGAGAGCGCGAGCACCGCGGCCGTGGAGACCACGTAGAACCAGAAGTCGTCGAAGAACGCCTCGCGGAACGTCTGGCCCTGGTCGGCGGCGAGCCCGGACACCAGCGCGTTGTTGGCGACGAACCACGCCACCCAGCCGGCCGCGATCCAGGACAGGTCCTGGCCTTGCATGGTCCGACCTGCGGCGACCAGCCCGTCTCCCTCACCGGCCAGGTACATGGGCACCCAGGCGGCCATCAACGACACGCAGTACTGGCCGACGTTGAAGAACAGCGTCCACGACGGCTTCTTCTGCGACCGCTGGGAGACGGTGGTCGCCCCCGCCTGCAGCAGCAGCGCCGGCCACGGGCCCCACAGGTACATGATCGCGAGTACGAAAGCGGTCGTGGTGACGGTGCCGTTCTGGTCGAACCAGCCACCGGTCTTCACCGGACGGAACTCGCCGAGCAGGACCAGGCCGGCGATCACCCAGAAGGCCCACGGCATGCTGCCCATCGCGGGCTGCACCTTGATGGCGGCGGCCGCCACGAACGCCCAGCCGACCCACACCGAGAAGTGCCAGGTCACCGCGAACAGCGACCAGCGGGCCAACGACGGGCGCGGTGGACCAGCCCCCATGACCTCTCCTCCCGCCGATGGCGCTCGGAGTTGTTGTCGGCGGCTAACCCTTCGGCCTTGAGGCCGACCCGCCCCGAAGGACCCGAAGGGCAGTGCTGCGGCTGGGGTGCCGCAGCAGCCACTCGGTCGCCTGCGCGGCCGGCATCGGGCGGCCGACGTACCAGCCCTGGGCGCTGTCGCAGCCCAGCTCGTCCAGCGCGTCCCAGGCCTCGATGGTCTCGACGCCCTCGGCCACGACCTCGATGCCGAGGGCGTGGGCCAGCTCCACGATCGAACGGACGATGGTCGCATCGTCGGTCGACTGGGTCATCCGCTGCACGAACGACCGGTCGACTTTGATCTCGCTGACCGGAAGCCGCTTGAGCAGGACCATCGAGGAGTAGCCGGTGCCGAAGTCGTCCAGGCTGAGCGACACGCCCAGCCGCTCGAGCGCGTCCAGGGTCCCGGCGACCCGGCCGGGCTCGGACATCAGCACCCGCTCGGTGAGCTCCAGGCGCAGCGCTCTGGCCGGTAGGCCGTGCGCCTGCAGGCCCCTGGCGACGGTCTGGGCGAGCATCGGGCCGTGCAGGTCGCGGGCCGACACGTTGACGGCGACCGGGATGTGCAGGCCCACCGACCACCAGGTCGCGGCCTGGGCCAGGGCGGCGTCCACCACGTAGGACGTCAGCCGGTGCATCAGGCCGGAGTGCTCGGCGAACGGGATGAACTCGTCCGGGTAGACCAGTCCGCGCTCCGGGTGCCGCCAGCGGACCAGTGCCTCGACGCCGACCACGCCGCCGGAGCCGAGCGCCACCTTGGGCTGGTAGTGCAGCTCGAGCTCGCCCTGGTCCAGCGACTGTCGCAGCGAGCCGAGCAGCCCGAGCCGGCTGGTGGAATGGCGGTCGGTGTCCGGTGCGTAGACCTCGATCCCGGAGCGCTCCTCCTTGGCCAGGTACATGGCGACCTCGGCCGAGCGCTGCAGCTGGTGGACGTCGGTCCCGTGTCCCGGGTACAGCGCGATGCCGACGCTGGCCTCCAGCTCGATGAGGACGCCGTCGGTGCGGAACGGCTCGGCCAGCGCGGTCCGGATCCGCACCGCCACCTCGATCGCGTCGTCCTCACCGGGCACATCGGTCAGCAGGATGGCGAACTCGTCGCCGCCGAGCCGGGCGACCGTGTCCTCCGGGCGCAGCGCGCCCCGGATCCGTCCCGCAACGTGCTCGAGCATCCGGTCGCCCATCTGGTGCCCCAGGGTGTCGTTGACGTCCTTGAACCGGTCGAGGTCGAGCAGGAACAGCGCCAGGGGGGCCCCGTTGGCCTTCGCCAGGGCGCTCTCCAGCTGCTCGAGCAGCAGCTTGCGGTTGGGCAGCCCGGTGAGCGGGTCGTGGTGGGCCTGGTGCTCCTTCTCCAGGGACATGGCCGAGGTGCGGTAGATGGCCACCAGCGGCGGCAGCAGCAGCGGGAACCACCACAGGCTCATCTGCACCGCGAGGGCGACCAGCGGCGAGATGGCGAAGACCGAGAAGTTCGAGACGACGAGGTAGCGGAAGTCCTCGAAGAACAGCGCGTGCAGCGGCGCTCGCGCGTGCGCCGCGAGCAGCCCCGAGACGATGAGGTTGTTGGCCAGGAAGTAGACGATCCAGGCGACGATCATGACCGGCAGGTCGCCTCGGACGATGTGGTGCCAGGCACTGGCGGTGGCCGTGTAGCCGAGGGGGACCATGGCCAGCCAGGCCAGCGCGAGGCTGACCGCGTACTGGGCCGGGTTCACCAGGGTCCGCCACCACTCCTTGCGCGCGGCCAGGTCGGCCACGACGGAGGCGATCGCCTGAGCCGCCACGGCCGGCCACAGCCCCCACAGGAACATGATCGCGAAGGTGAAGGCGATGGACGGCGTGACGCCCTCGCCGAACGACCGGCTGGTGACGACCGGGCGCAGCTCACCGAAGACGACGAGCGCGGACAGGCACACCAGGGCCAGGGCATGGTCGACCTGGCCCAGGGTCGGCGCGGCGACGACGGCCGCGCCGAGCACCACCGCGCCGGCCGCGACGATCGGCCAGTAGACGGCGCTGAACAGGTTCGGGCGCAGCACCGAGGGCGTACCGGCGCGCGTCGGCGTGTCCATCGCCCTCCCCCGCAGTCTCTGCCACTATGAGTAGTTGCCTGACTGCGCTGCGTAGTCTGCACCCCGGTGGGTGCTGTGACCACCCAGTCAGGCAGAAATTCGCCCGGACGGCGGGGAACGACGCGCCGGTGCCGCGGAGTCAGTCGGTGGCTGCGGTGAGCGCGCGGGCCACCTGCGGGCCCTGCTCGAGCAGCACCCGCAGCCCGTCGGCGTCCAGCACAGGGACGCCCAGCTGCAGCGCCTTATCGTACTTGCTGCCCGGTGCGTCACCGGCGACGACGAAGCCGGTGGTCTTGGAGACCGACCCGGTGACCTTCGCCCCGCGAGCCTGCAGGGCCTCGGTGGCGGCGTCCCTGGTCCAGCCGGCGAGGGTACCGGTGAGGACAACGGCGACGCCGTCGAGCGGCCGGGGGCCGTCAGACTCCGCCTCGTCGGCCATCCGCACACCGGCCGCGCGCCACTTGGCCACCAGCTCGCGGTGCCAGTCGACCGTGAACCACTCGATGATCGACTCCGCGATGACCGGACCGACCCCCTCGACCGCGGCCAGCTCCTGGGCCGGGGTCGAGGCGATCCGGTCGAGGTCGCGCAGCTCACGGGCCAGCGCCTGGGCGGCTGTCGGCCCTACGTGCCGGATCGACAGCGCCACCAGCACCCGCCACAGCGGCTGCGCCTTGGCCCGCTCCAGGTTGTCCAGCAGCTTGGCCGCGTTCGTGGACAGGCCGCCGTCCTTGCGGGTGAAGAACGGGCAGCCGGCCAGCCGCTCGGCGGTGAGCCCGAACACGTCGCCCTCGTCGGCGATCAGCCCGCACTCGAGCAGCGCGGCGCCGGCCTCGTAGCCGAGCACCTCGATGTCGAGGGCACCCCGGCCGGCCAGGTGGAAGACCCGCTCCCGCAGCTGCGCGGGGCAGGAGCGCGTGTTCGGGCAGCGGATGTCGACGTCCCCCTCCTTCTCGGGGGCCAGCGGGGTGCCACACGCCGGGCAGTGGGTGGGCATCACGAAGGCACGCTCGCTGCCGTCGCGCAGCTCCACGACCGGGCCGACGATCTCCGGGATGACGTCGCCGGCCTTTCGCAGCACGACGGTGTCCCCGATCAGGACGCCCTTGCGGCGCACCTCGTCCTGGTTGTGCAAGGTGGCCATCTCGACGGTGGACCCGGACACCCGCACCGGCGCCATGACCCCGAACGGGGTGACCCGACCGGTGCGCCCGACGTTCACCTGGATGTCCAGCAGCTTGGTGGTCACCTCCTCGGGCGGGTACTTGTAGGCGATCGCCCAGCGCGGCGCCCGCGACGTGGCGCCGAGCCGGCCCTGGGCGGCGAAGTCGTCGACCTTGACCACCACGCCGTCGATCTCGTGGTCCAGGTCGTGCCGGTGCTCGCCGTAGTGGGCGATGAAGTCGTAGACGGCGGCCAGATCGTCGACCACCCGGAACTGGCCGCTGGCCGGCAGCCCCCAGTCGGCCAGCGCCTGGTACGCCTCGGACTGGGTCGCCGGCTCGAAGCCGAAGCGGGCGCCCAGCCCGTGCACCACCAGCCGCAGCGGACGCGCCGCGGTGACCCGCGGGTCCTTCTGCCGCAGCGAGCCGGCCGCCGCGTTACGCGGGTTGGCGAACGGCGCCTTGCCGACCGCCACCAGGCCGGCGTTGAGGTCGGCGAACCCGGCCATCGGGAAGTACACCTCCCCGCGCACCTCGAGCAGCTCGGGCACCGGGCGCCGGCTGGCGTCGAGCACCGCCGGGACATTCGCCAGGGTGCGCACGTTCGCGGTCACGTCCTCGCCGGTGCGCCCGTCACCGCGGGTGGCCGCCCGCACCAGCCCGCCGTCCTCGTAGACCAGGTCGACGGCCAGCCCGTCGTGCTTCACCTCGCACAGCCAGCGCACCACACCGCCGGCGTCGCGCAGCACCCGCTCGGCCCAGGCCTGCAGCTCCTCGGCGCTGAACACGTTGTCCAGGCTCATCATCCGCTGGAGGTGCTGGACCGGGCTGAACAGCGTCGAGTAGGTCCCGCCGACCCGCTGGGTCGGCGAGTCGGGGGTGCGCACCCCCGGGTAGCGCTCCTCCAGGTCGGTCAGCTCGCGCAGCAGCGCGTCGTACTCGGTGTCGCTGACCACCGGCGCGTCCAGCACGTAGTAGCGGTACTGGTGCTCGTCGATCTGCTTGGCCAGCTCGACCGCGCGCTCCCTCGCCTCGGCCGGGACGCCGTCGACCAGCTCAGCCACGCTCGCCCTCCGGGTCGTCGACCAGCCGGCGTGCCGCCGTCCGAGCCCGTCCCAGCGCGGCCAGTGCGTACGCGGGCGAGGCGCCGGCCAGGCCGCAGGTCGGGGTGACCGTCACCCGGGCCGCCAGCTGCTCGGGCGGGACCCCGAGCCGGCGGCCCAACGTGCGGGCCGGTCGCGCATCATCGGACCCGGCCCCCGTGTCGGCTCCGGCGCCGAGGGCGGGCACCGTGCCGAGCAGCAGGTGGACGCCGGACTCCAGCGCCGTCCCGATCGCGTCGTCATCGGCGGGGGTCAGCAGCGTCGCGTCCAGGGACAGCCCCCTCGCGCCGGCAGCCACCAACAGCTCGACCGGAGGCTGCGCCGCGCAGCAGTGCACGACCGGCTCGGCCCCACTGGCCACCACCGCGTCGACGACCAGCCGCAGATGCTCGCGCAGCTCCTGCTCGCGCACCGAGCGCAGGGTGGCGAAGCCGCTGGCGGTGGGCACTCCGCCGGACTGGACGGCGGACAGCGACGGCTCGTCCAGCTGGACGACCACCGACGCGCCCGGCACCCGCCGGAGCAGGTCGGCCACGTGCCCGCCGATGCCCTCGGCCAGCGACACCGCGAGGTCGCGCCGCGCCCCCACGTCGGCCAGCGCCTTCTCCCCGTTGCCCAGCTCGACGGTGGCCGCGAGGGTCCACGGGCCGCACACCTGCAGCTTCAGCGGCCCGGCGTAGCCGTCGGTGGCCTCCTGGACGGCGTCGAGGTCCTCGGCCAGCAGCGACCGGGCCAGGCGCAGGTCATGCCCCGGCCGACCGGCCAGCCGCCAGCCGAACGGGCCCCACTCGGCCGGCAGGTCGGTGAGCAGCGCGACGGCGCGGCCGGTCAGCTCCGCGCCCGGCCCCCGCGCCGGCAGCTCGGGCAGGTGCGGCAGGTCGGGCAGCTCGCCGAGCACCATGCGGACGGCCTCACGCACGTCGGTGCCGGGCATCGAGCCGACCCCGGTGGCCGCCCCGACCGGCCAACCCCCCGACCAGGTCACCGGGCCGCCCCGTCGGGCGCCGTGACCTCGGCGGAGGTGGCCGCGATGGTGGCCGAGCCGACCACTCGGGTGCCGTCGTAGAGCACCGCAGCCTGCCCAGGGGCAATCCCACTGGTCCGGCTGGCCAGCCGGACCACGACCCGGTCGCCGTCCACCTCGGCGACGCCCGGGAGCTCCTCGCCGTGTGCGCGCAGCTGCACCCCACAGCCGAAGGTGCCCTCCGGAACGGCCCCGCACCACCGCGGCCGTTCCGCCTCGACGGTGCGCACCGTCAGCTGCTCGACCGGGCCGACGGTCACCTGCCGGTCGACCGGGGAGACCGACAGCACGTAGCGCGGCCGGCCGTCGGCGGCCGGCCGGCCCAGCCGCAAACCCTTGCGCTGGCCCACGGTGAAGGCGTAGGCACCGTCGTGCTCGCCGAGTACCTCGCCGCTGACGTCGACCACCGGCCCGGGCGCGGACCCGATCCGGTCGCGGAGGAACCGCTCGGTGTCTCCGTCCGGGATGAAGCAGATGTCGTGGCTGTCCGGCTTCTGTGCCACAGCCAGCCCGCGGTCGGCCGCCTCGGCTCGCACCGCCCCCTTGACGGTGTCGCCGAGCGGGAACATCGCGTGCGCCAGCTGCTCGGCCGTGATCACTCCGAGGACGTACGACTGGTCCTTGGCACGGTCGACGGCCCGGTGCAGCTCAGGCCCCTGCGGCCCCCCGACGACGGATGCGTAGTGCCCCGTGCAGACCGCGTCGAACCCCAGGGCCACCGCCCGGTCGAGCACCGCGGCGAACTTGATCCGCTCGTTGCAGCGCAGGCACGGGTTGGGGGTGCGCCCGGCCGCGTACTCGGCCACGAAGTCGTCGACGACGTCGGCCCGGAACCGCTCGGCGAGGTCCCACACGTAGAACGGCAGGCCGAGGACGTCGGCCACCCGCCGGGCGTCGCGGGAGTCCTCCAGGGTGCAGCAGCCGCGGGAACCGGTCCGGAACGACTCGCGCTGGGCGGCCAGGGCGAGGTGGACGGCGGTCACCTCGTGGCCGGCGTCGACGGCGCGCGCCGCGGCGACGGCCGAGTCGACCCCGCCCGAGAGCGCAGCGAGGACGCGCACTACGCGCTCCGCGCCGTGGTGAGCCCGGCCCGACGGGCCCGCTCGACGACCGGGCCGATCGCGTCGGCCAGCGCCTGGACGTCGGCCTCGGCCGAGGTGTGCCCCAGCGAGAAGCGCAACGAAGCCCGCGCGGTGGCCGGGTCGGCCCCCATGGCCAGCAGCACGTGCGAGGGCTGAGCGATGCCGGCGCTGCAGGCGGAGCCGGTGGAGCACTCGATGCCGCGCGCGTCGAGCAGCAGCAGCAGGGAGTCGCCCTCGCAGCCGGGGAAGGAGAAGTGCGCGTTGGCGGGCAGCCGGCCGGCCGGGTCGGGGTCGCCGTTGAGCTGGGCGTCCGGGACGGCCGCCCGCACGGCCTCGACCAGCCGGTCCCGCAGGGCGCCCACCCGGGTGGCCCGGCCCACCCGCTCGTCCGGCAGCGTGGCGGCCGCCGCGGCGAACCCGGCGATCGAGGCAACGTCGAGGGTGCCGGACCGGACGTCGCGCTCCTGGCCACCGCCGTGCAGCACCGGGACGACGTCCACCCCCCTGCCGAGCAGCAGCGCGCCGACGCCCACCGGACCGCCGAACTTGTGCCCGGACAGTGTCAGCGCGTCCAGGCCGCTGGCCGCGAAGTCGACCTCGAGCTGGCCGGCGGCCTGGACGGCGTCGGAGTGCATCGGCACGCCCTGCTCGCGGGCCACCGCGGCCAGCTCGGCCACCGGCTGCACGGTGCCGACCTCGTTGTTGGCCCACATGACCGTGACCAGCGCCACGGACTCGGGGTCGTCGGCCAGCACCTCGCGCAGCGCCTGCGGACGCGCCCGGCCGAGCCGGTCGACCGGCAGCCACACCACCTCGGCCTGC
>DATCDE010000055.1 GCA_036510875.1 Actinomycetes bacterium | reverse complement strand
GAGGACGAGGCGGGAGAACTGCTGGAAGACGGCGACCTCTTCGGTGCAGGGCGAGAGGAGGTCCTCGGCGAGGTTGGCGCGTCCGGCGTCGTCGAGGTTCTTCCCTCGGGTGGCCATGATCCGGTCGCGGTACTCCGCGGTGGCCTGGACCGGGTCGATGCGCGAGACGCTGATCCGGTCGACGGCGCCGTGGAGGGTTTCGTCGAGGTGGGCGGCGGGGTCGGTCGTGGCCAGGTGGACGTCGTGACCACGGTGGGCGAGAGCGACGGCGATGGCGCTGGCGATGGTTGTCTTGCCGACGCCGCCCTTGCCCATGCACAGCACGACACCATGGCCGGCGGACTCGATCTGGTCCACCAGGCTGGCCAGGCAGTGCCCGGTCAGGTCAATCTCGACGGGAGGCCTGGCCGATCCCGCGCTCACCGAGTCCGACGACCACGTCCTGTTCGACACCGCCCCCACCGGGCGGGTGATCACCTGCGAGTAGGGCTTCGAGCTACCCCCGCCCCACCACAGGTGGCGAGCCCCTCAGCAAGGTGTCCGCGGATTGACCGCGGCGTCGTTGAGGTCGGACCGATGGGAGCTGTCGTGATGCTCGAACGCCGGATGTGGCCATCTGTGATCTCTGCGCCTGGCCATCGGGCTTCCCTCAATCGTAAGATTGTGACTGCCACCGAACTCGGCGAGGGCTTGCACAACGGGAGATGGTGCGTCATGCCCAGCGAGGATCTTGCGCCCACCCCTACGGCGACACTGCGGCGGCGCAGCGTTGGGAACCTGTTGCGGATGGGTCACTGCGCGCCGACGGTGATGAAGACCCTGCTGGATGCTTCGGGTTCGACCGCGCGATGGCCAGTCATGCTGACGGCGGGGCTGCCGGGTGGCATCGGCAACACAGGCGGTGAATGCGGCGGGCTGACGGCGCCCTTGGTGCTGCTCGGCCTCGAACACGGCCGAGGAGAAACCGACGACGGGTTGCCAGTTGTCGTCGACGCGGGCCAAGACTTGCTGGCTCGGTTCGCCGATGCGCAGGGCACGACCCAATGTCGAGAGATCAGGGGCACGAGCCGGGTGCCGTTGCGCTGCATCGGCGTGGTGCGTGAGGCACCGGTGACGTGCGCAGCGTGCCTTGGCGCACCGGTGGCAGGAGCCATTGCGCCGGAGGCCCGGGCGGCATACCGGATGCTGTACGAGCACTGGAATCAGCGCGGGTTCCATTGCGCCGACGCCGTGTTAGGCGACTCTGGGACGTCGCCGGCGCCCGATGCGGAACTCAGAGATGCCGTCACGGCCTTCATGGGAGGGACCCTCTTCACCGGCATGACGTGCAGCGCATTGACCGCCGGCGTGATGGCACTGGGCCTGGCGATGGGCGAGATCGAGAACAGCCACGTCCGTGTGGCATGGATGATCGCGACGATGGCGGTGGGCGGGGACGCCATGGTGGACGGGATCAACGCGTTCAATCGAGTCATGAACCTCGGCCACGAGCTGAGCGAGTGGTTCGAAGCGGAGTTCGGCAGTACCCAGTGCCGGGCGTTGACCCGATGCGACTTCGCCTCGACGGCGGACGTGGTCGATTACATCGATCGCGACGGGACGGCCGACTGTGCCCGTCTTGCACGACGCGTTGCCGAGCGTGTCTCGGACATGGTCGAGCGCGCCTCGGCGGCCTCGCACCACGACGGCCGGGCCTGACCTGATGAACGGCTCAGGCTCCGATCACGTGCTGGTGGTTTACGCCCACCCCAACCCACAGTCCTTCACCCACGCCGTCCTCGATCAAATCGTGCGGGGCCTAGCCGACGCGGGTCACTCGTACGAAGTCCTCGACCTCTACGCCATCGGGTTCAACCCGGTGTTTTCGCAACACGACTCCATCCAGTTCATCCACCACACCTCCCCGGGGGGGACCGTCGACCGCGACACCCTCGAGCGCATACTCATCGACGGAGCAGGGAACCCGCTCAAACGACTCATGGCCAAGCGATGGGTGAAGGACAAGAGCATCGCCGACATCGTCGAGCTGTTCGAGTCGAACCAGCCAGCTGACGTTCGGGCACACCAGGCGAAGGTGGCGCGGGCCCAGGGCCTGATCTTCGTTGCCCCGGTGTTCTGGATGGGCTTCCCTGCCATCCTCAAGGGTTGGCTCGAACGCGTCTTCGCCTACGGGTTCGCCTACACCCTGACGGCCGAGGGGTGGGCAGGCCAACTCCACGGGCGCGTGCCCCTGCTGAACCAGCGCAAGGGCCTGATCGTCACCCCCACGTTCTTCACCGAAGCCGAGTACGACACCGGCTGGCGGGCCGCCATGGACACGATCCTCTGTGACTGGAACCTCAAGATGGCGGGCGTCAAGGAGGCCACCCACGTCTACCTGTACGCGGTGAACGCCGTCGATCCCGAGAAGCGCAAGGAGTACCTAGAACGCGCCTACGTCCTCGGGCGGGAGTTCTGACCCACGCCATCGATCCGGCGAGCGCTCTCGTCTCCACGAGCCCACCGACGCCTGCACGGCGGATCGGACTGATCCCGTCCGTCGAGCACGAAGCCACCTACTACCGTAACAACCCCGCGACGACTACCGTCGCCGCGTCAGGTGCGAGCCTCCACTGAACCCGGGGCGAGACAGAACGCCGTCGAGGTGCTCGAGGGGGCACCGCTCCGGGCGTTCGAGATCGATCCCGGCCGGTGATGGCACCAAATGAACAGGCCGGTTGTCGGCACGTGGAGTATTGAGGACATGAGGGATGTTCGTGCGATGAGCGGAGCGCCGGCCGCGGTGTGCGTCGGTGTGGGTGCGACGTTGGTGATGGATGCGTCGATGGTCGCGGCGAGCCGCCTGGCCCCAGCGGTGCTGGCCACCGAGAAGCTCGACGTGAACCTCATCGGGCGGTGGGTGGGGGGACTCGGGCGGGGTCCCAGACGGGGCGAGGACATCACGGGCGCTCCGGCCGTCCCCGGCGAGGTCGCACTCGGCCTGGCCACTCACTATCTGACGGGGATCGCCCTCACCCAGGTGTACTTCTCTTCTCTGGAACGATTGGGCCTTGAGCCGGGCCCGGTCAAGGCCACCGCCTTCGGTCTGGTGACCGGTGTGTTGCCGTTGATGGTCATGTTCCCCTCGATGGGCTACGGCTTCTGGGGTCGGCGCAGCGGTGACGCGCGGCGCATGAGTTCAGTGATGCTGCTCGGGCACACCGCGTTCGGCGCCGGGATCGGGCTGTGGACCCTCGCCTACCAGACCCAGGGGATGAATCCCCGCGGCGCCGCCAGCCGGTACTCCGCGTAGTCGGGATGTTCCTCGACCAGCATCGAACACAACCCGCGTTGTTCGCCTCCAACGTGAGCGCGAAACCCCGGCCTGGTCGCCGGCCGGTGCGGCGTCGCCGCTGCTACCTGCCGCCCGGCACCGTGCCACCCGGCCTGACTGCGGTCCGGACTTGACCAGCATGGCGTGGTGCTCCGTAGAGATCCCCGGAGCACCACCATGGCGCCCATCATCACGGCAAGGGCAGCTTCGCTGGCCGGAGTGCCCCGCCTCGGAGGTGGCACGACGAACTAGAACTCCAATGCCCGAAGGCACGTCTGATGCCGCCTCGCGGCAATGGCGGAAGCTGACCCCTACCGACCTTGGGATCAGCCCCCTAACCCCATGGTCAAGCGCGCGGAGACTGCGACCTGTGGTCCAGCGCGGGTACCACCGCGATGAACCAGCCCGTGCCAACAGTAAGTATCGGGATCATGTCGGCGAAGCCACCGCTGCCCTTCAGTACGACCGCGGTCCCGATCCAGATCGCCGCCCAGACCAGCGCCGCGCTCCACAAGTAGCGGACCTGTGCACCAGACCTCTTCATGGTTTCACCTCAGGTACAACTGGAGCGACCTCACCATCGTTCGACGCCGAAGAATGGCTCTCGTGAGTTGCTACTGGAACCGAGCAGTATCCGGCAGGTGCGGGTCCCGTCAGTCTGAACGGGCCGCCGTCGCCCGTGTGGGCTACCGGCGGCGGCTGACCTCCTGGTCGATCTCGGCTTCGGTGATTGGGCGCCGCCAGAAGACGTCCCACGCGTGCAGCGCGAGGAGGATGCCCCAACCTGCCATCACCCATCCGGGCCAGAAGTACCCGGCACCCGTGACGAACCACACGAAGACGAGGAAGGCGTTGATCACGACGTACGAGACGACGTCGGAGACGATCTTGCGGCGGGAGTCCAGACGCTTGCGGGCCTCGACGCGCTCGACAGCGACCGGGTCTGTGACCGCAGCGGCTGGGTGCCCGGATGTCGGGTCAGAGTTCAGGAACGGTGTGGGTACGGACATGACGCACCTCCTTGGTAGTCATGCCAATTCTCTCACCGGAGCCCTCCTCATGCTCTCGGAGACCGGCGGCCAGACGGACGCTGGGAGTGCCCAATCCGCAAGAGCAGCGGCGCTCTCCGGGCGGTAGAATTGTTGGGTCCACTCGGGACGGATCGGAGGACGATCATGAACCTCCAGAAGAGGGACCTCGTCGCAACCGGCTTGGTGGCTGCCGCCGGGGTGATCTATCTGCTGTGGCTCCTTGACACCACGCCTACGGGTATAACCGACGTCCGGGCAACTGGGGCCGTCATCCTCGCGCTTGGCTTCGCGGCATCCGCCACGGCGGTCGTGCCCACCTTCGGCCAACTCCTCCACGGCAACAAGGCGTACCTCGCGGTGACCTCACTCCTCGGCCTGTTGGCCCTGATCGCCGGCGTGGTGATGCTCGTCGCCTCGAGCCAAACAGGACTGGCCGTCGTGATGCTCGCGATGATCACGATGTGGCTGATCGCCACGATCCATCACAGCCTTCTCGCCAAGACCCCCACGCCGCCGTCGGCGGCTCCGGTAGGCGAGACCGGGAGGCCACGGACCACGGTTTGACGGCCGGCCAGCCACCCGCGCCATAGCTCCATTGCCTTCCTCGCCATTCCTGCCATTAGCGTGCGCCGCAGAGGGTGCATGCGATGCACCGCTAGGACACGGATCTTGCTAGACCATGCGGGGCGGGCGAGCAAGGTCGGTCTTGGCCTGCTGCACGATGCCGTACCCGCAGATCATGCAGATCGTGCAGTACGTCAGTGTCGTGTCGACTTCGGCGTCACATTCCGGGCGAGCGGATGACATTCCTCGGAGGAGACGGCCTGCCGGTGCGCCTACGGGCGTGCACCTCGGTCGATGCGTGCGACGCCGCTGATTCGGAGGTCGATCGTCTGCTCCACGCCGGTCACGAACCCGGTCAGATCGCCGTGATCACGACGTCGCACCGGCACTCGTTGCACCGCAGCATCGAGGAGGAGCTCGGCAAGGACGGCTGCTAGGACGGCTTCTGGATGTCCTCGTCGACCGCTGGATTCTACGATCCGGACGATAACGGCGGATGAGCCAGCGCGACCTGTCTGACCGCCGCTGCGGTGGCTGTGTCAGGCCACGTGGGAGCTGGTATTCGTGAGTTCGCTCAGGCGCACCTCGCCGATCGGTTCGGCGGCGAGCAGAGGGATGATCGCGACCCGCGGGGAGATGTTCTCGACCTCGGCCATCTGCTCGAGCTCCGCGGCGGCGCGCTGTTGCAGGAACGGTGACTGGGGCCTGGCGGCGGCGACGGAGTTGTTGACCACCCAGGCCCAGGGTGTGATGCCGGCGCGGCGCAGGTCGTCCTGGAGGACTCGTGCCTCGATGACCGGTGTCGGCTCGGGCAGGGTCACGAGGACGACCTTCGTGTGGTCCGGGTCCCGCAACACCATCAGCGGCGTCCGGTAGTGCATGGTCTCGCCCATCTGACGCACCACGTCGCGGTGGTAGGAGCCG
>DATCDE010000054.1 GCA_036510875.1 Actinomycetes bacterium | reverse complement strand
CGGCGGGGAAGAACCCGGCCTGCGGGGCGGGCGGGCCAAGGGCAGGAAGGTCCTGACCGCGATCGCGGTCGAGGTCCGCGAGCCGCGCGGGTACGGGCGGTGCCGGATGGTGCCGGTAGCCGATGCCTCCGCCGCCTCGCTGCACACCTTCGTGACCGACCAGGTCGCCCCGGGCGCAACGGTCATCACCGACGGCTGGGCCGGCTAGCGGGGCCTGGACCGTCTCGGATACACCCACCAGCCGCGCAGCCAGCGAGCCGCCCGGGCCCGTGGACAGGATCCTCGCGAGCTCCTGCCGGCCGTCCACCGGGTCGCCTCCCTGGCCAAACGGTGGCTGCTGGGCACCCGCCAGGGCGCCGTCGACGACGCCCACCTGCCTGACTACCTCAACGAGTTCGTGTTCCGCTTCAACCGCCGCCGCTCGGCCAGCCGCGGCCTGCTCTTCAACCGGTGCCTGCAGCTGGCCGTCGATCACGACCCCGTCCGCTACAACGACCTGATCGCCCACCCGCAGCCAGCACCCACGCCCCGGACGCCCCCGGGCACCCACCGACCCTGGAACGCCCACCCGCCGGCAGGCCCTGGCGAGCCCCGCACGGGAACCACTCCGGCTAAACCTGGATCCACCGGTCAGTAGTGGGGTCGGCGGCTGATGGCGGCTGTTGTTGTTGATCGCGGTGGGCCCATGGCGGGGCGGCCGGTCTGTCCGGCTGTTTCACTGGGTTCTCCGGTGGGTCCTGGCGGACGGTGGGTGGGTCAGGGGCTGGGTGGTGGGTCGGCGCCGGTGAGGAGCTGCTGCCAGGGGTGTTCCCAGGGCCAGTTGGCGGGTAGGTGCAGCGTCAGGTGCCGGGCGGAGCGGGCGAGCCGGCCGGGGATGTTGATCAGTTGGGCGCGGATCGTGCCGGTGGTCGCTTTGGCGTGGATGGCGGAGGCGAGGACCCCGGCGGCGCGGGTGAGGTTGAACGCGATGGCCGCGCAGACCAGCCAGGCGCTGTTCGCGGTGAACGTGCCCGAGGGCAGGTGGGCCAGCGGGCCGTTCTTCAGGTCGGCGATGACCTGTTCGACGATGGCGTGGGCGCGGTGCGCGGCTTCGGCGGCGATCATCGGCAGCGGTGAGTTGGTGAACACCGCGTGGTAGCGGTAGACGGTGAACAGCTCGTGTTGGTGGGCGGGGTTGAGGTCGGGGACCCGGCGCACGATCAGCCGGGCGGTGACCTGCTTGGCGGTGGCCAGGGAGCGGAAGGCGGTGTAGTCGACCTCGGCGACCTCGGCGTCGGGGATCCACCGCTGCTGGTCGGCGTCGAAGACGGCGTTGGTGTACTTGATCGGTGTCCAGGCCTGCGGGTCGATGCTGGCGATCGCGGTGCGGACCGCCGGGTCTTGCCGGGCGGTGATGGAGAACCGCGCACCGTGCCGACCGGCCGCGGCGATCACGTCGTGGTTGTAGAACGCGGAGTCCGCGCGCAGCACCCGCACCCCGGTGGCGCCGGCCGCGGTCGCGGTGACCAGCGCGTCGGCGACCAGCCGGGCCGCGCCCCTGGCGGAGTGGGTCGAGCCTTTGCGTAGCCGGGTCGCGGCGATCACCGGCGCCGACGACGGTGTGGAGACGACCGCGAGCAGCGCGTTCAGGCCCAAGGTGCCGGTGTAGCCGCGGCCGGCGCCCTGCTTGGCGGAGCCGTAGGCCGCCCGGACCGTGTCGTCGACGTCGAGGTAGGCCAGCTGGTCGCCGCCGGGCAGCAGCGGCGCCCGGGCGGCCAGGTTGACCAGCAGCCGGGACGCCACCGCGTCGAGCTGGCGCACGTGGCCGAAGGTGAACGTGCGCAGGAACGTCCCCAGCGTGGACGGGGCCCGCACCCCGGTGAACAACCGGCCCATCCCACCGTGCCGCAACAGGCCCATATCCTCGATCGAATCGGCCCCGGCGATCATCCCCGCGACCAGGCTCGGGATCTTCAGGTGCGCGTTGGCCCCACCTGCTCGTGCCGATCCGCACGTGCTCGGCGACCAGCCGCTGCAGCCCGGCCCGCTCAGGCAGCCGCAGCACCGGCGCCTGGCCCGCACACGACACCAAGTTCGGATCGTCGAAGACGGCCGTGAAGCCGTGGCAGACTCGCATCCAGCGGATGCCCTCCTGTGCGTTGAGTTTGTGACCGTCGCAAGCCACATTCTCCTTGCACAGCAGGGCATTCGCCCGTCACGACCCGCTGATCACCGAACCGAAACGGTGGATCCGGGTTGAATGGATAGGCCAGTTGGGCCTTTTCCAACCTTGCGGTCTGATCCTACTGTCGGTGGATGCCGGCCCGCGGAGCCGTCCAGATTACTGCTGCAGTCCATGCAGCGGCGGCGTTGGGTGCCTGCAGCTCGGGATCCAGCGGTGCGGTGGCCTGCCTTCGTTGAGCGAGTCGGGCCAGGCCTCCACCGCTGCGAGCAGTTCCACGTCGACTGGGCGGTCGCCGAGTGCCACCTCGGATGCGCAGCTGGTCGCTGAGGTCGAAGTCGCCGTTCGCGCCTACTTCGACGCGGTCAATGCCGCCGTGGAGACCGGCGATGTGAAGGAATAGTCAGCGTTGACCGCACCTTCTTGCACGTGCTCGGACCTCATCAGTGAGGTCACCCGGTTGTTCCGGGATGGGAAGATCGTCGGTGCCAATTGGACTGTTGATGCGCTCGAAGTTGACCTGGTGAGTGATGGCATTGCAGGGGCCCGCGTCCAGTACACGTCGCGGCCCTATGCCACCCAGGACCTGAGCGGTCGGCTGACCGGTCAGTTCGACGGACATCGCGTAGAAGCCCGGATGGAACTGAGATCGGCTGTCGGTGATTGGCAAGTCACAGATGTGGACCGGATTGGACAATCACCGCTATGACCACGGCCGCTGGCATAGGCGTGGTCCTCCTCTTGCTCGTCGTGGGTGTCGTGAGTGTGCCGGTACGTGCAAGCGCAGCCGACGGGTGTGGCCTTGGCTGCAGCATCTGGGGAAACGATGAGGCGAATGCGGTCGAGGGAGCGATCCTGATCGCCGCCGCGGGATTCGTCGGGGACCCTGCGCTCCGCGGCCAGGCCGCGTCCTGCCCCGGCTGCTCCTGGCAACTCGCGCCCTGGTGCAAGTTCACGGAACCTGGCGGGACAGCCACCTGCCTCGGCGCAGTGATCGCCTGTCCCGCCGGA
This sequence comes from Actinomycetes bacterium, assembly GCA_036510875.1. Classification (NCBI taxonomy): domain Bacteria; kingdom Bacillati; phylum Actinomycetota; class Actinomycetes; species Actinomycetes bacterium. The sequence continues at coordinate 12,500 of DATCDE010000054.1, read as the reverse complement.
TCGATCCGCCTTGCGATCTTCCTCCGTCGCCCAGGTGAGGCGGCCTTCCAGCAGGTCGGCTGGTTCTGCCAGCGTCCGGGGCAACCGCTCACGCCCAGCCAGCTGATCCCCGACGTCCGTGACCGGTTCATCGAGTTGCTGCCCCCGCAGTCGCCGTCCTACCAGCCCGCCACCGGCACGTTGGTCAATCTGCCCACGGTCTTCGCCGCCGGCCAGCCCGTGGCGATCGGCCAGAAGCAGTTGGACCTGGCCGGCTTCACGATCGTGATCACCGCGTCGGCGGCCTGGGTTTGGCAGTTCGGCGACGGCACCTCAGGTGTCTTCGACAGTCCCGGTGGCCCCAACCCGGACATGAGTGTCAGCCACAGCTACCGCGCCGCCGGCACTCCGCAGGTCGTCCTGACCACCACGTGGGATGGCGAGTTCACCGTCGACGGGCTCGGCCCGTTCCCGGTCGCTGGGGCGCCCGTGACTCAGTCGACACCGCTGCAGCTAACCGTGCGGGAGGCGCACGCCCAGCTGGTCGCGGGATAGGGCGGGGGAACGCCGCCCAGAAGGCGGTCAGCGGGCAGGCAGGTCGCCCGCCGGACCGATCGTCGCACCGCGCCCGCAGGTGGCGCCGGCCTCGATCGCCTCGTCGCGGCGAGCCGACGAGTTGACGCCGAGCGCCATGACCTCGGCACCGTGTTCGGCGGCGCTGTCCAGCCACCGCCGTACCGCCGGCTGGGCCAGCCGACCAGGGGTCGACAGGTCCACCTGCACGAAGGTCGGGGCCATCCAATCGAACGCACTGCAAGCAGCGGGCAGGTCGGCCAGGTCGGCCAGGTCGGCCAAGGCGAACTTCCATCCCCAGCCGCGCATCTCGTCGATCGCGGCCCGGAGCCGGGCCGGGTCGGCGAACGAGTCCTCGTGGATCTCGGCGACGACCGACAGCGCCCGCCGTCCCCGGGAGAACGACACAGCCAGCCGCGGCGGGCACATGGAACCGAACGTCTCGGGCTCCGGCGTGAGGTGCAAGGCCACGTCGAGGCCGGCGTCCGCTGCGACGTCGAAAGCCAGGCAGCGGAACGACCAGTCCAGACGCTCCACCAGCCCGAGCGACTGGGCGCTCCGAAGCAGGGACAAGGTGTCCCCGACCTCGGTTCCGGACGCTCCGCGACCGGTGGCCTTGTAGCCCACCAGGCTGTCGTCCCTGAATCGACGGATGGGCTGGAAGTCAGGTCCGAGCAGCTGCGGCATAGCGATCAGGTCCTCGATCGCAGCTCTGGTCCGACGGCTCTGCTCCAGTTCGGCGCTTAGCGTCACGGGGGGGCCATCGGGGACTTCGGCGGACGACTTGAGCCCTGGCACCCGCACGTGATCACGCTGCGGAGTAACGTCGCGGCGACGACCAGCCTGGGAGGACGAGGATGACGACGATCGTGGTCGGATATGTGGCGCGACCCGAGGGCCGGGCTGCCTTGCGGCGCGCGGTCGACGAGGCGAAGCTCCGCTCCGCCAAGCTCTTGGTGGTCAACTCGAACAAAGGCGGCTCGCTGCACGACATGGACGCCGCGGTCGAGACGGACGCCGACCTCGAGCAGGTCCGGGTCGACCTCAGCGCCTCCGGCGTGGACTACGAGGTCCGGGCGTTCGTCCGCGGCCAGGAGGCGCCCGATGACCTGCTGCAGGTGGCCGAGGAGATCGGCGCCGAGCTCATCGTGATCGGCCTGCGCAAGCGCACCCCGGTCGGCAAGCTGATCCTCGGCAGCAACGCCCAGCGGATCCTGCTCGAGGCGCGTTGCCCCGTGCTTGCGGTCAAGGCCGAGTCCGAGGGCTGAGCCCATGGGTTCGTCGCCTGACCTGCACCTCGCGCTCGACCCCGAGGCCGATCGGCTCCTCTCGCGGGACCCGATGGCGCTGCTCACCGGCATGCTGCTCGACCAGCAGATCCCGATGGAGCGTGCGTTCGCCGGGCCGCGCACCCTGGCCGAGCGGCTGGGGACGCCGGACGCGCTGAACCCGACGACGATCGCCGACTACCCTCCGGAGGAGTTTGCGGCGCTGATGGCCGGCCCGCCGGCGGTGCACCGTTTCCCGGGCTCGATGGCCGGCCGGGTGCAGGCGCTGGCCCGCGCGGTGGTCGAGGAGTACGGCGGCGACGTGGAGTCGATCTGGCTCGGGGCCCCTGACGGCGCCGCGCTCCTCGACCGGCTGCGTCAGCTGCCCGGCTACGGCGACCAGAAGGCGCGGATCTTCCTGGCGCTGCTCGGCAAGCAGCTCGGCGTCCGTCCGGACGGTTGGCGGGAGGCCGCTGGCGCGTACGGCGAGGACGGCAGTCGCCGTTCGGTGGCCGACGTGGTGGACGCTGCCACACTGGCCGAGGTGCGGGCCTACAAGCAGGAGATGAAACGCGCTGCCAAGGCCAGCAAGAACTGACACGTCGGGTCTAGAGAGGGCGCGCTACTCCCGGAAGTGCCTCGGAAGGCGTCCCTTGCTCAGGGGACGACCTACAATGTCGAGGGCGCGCTTCAAGCGCCAGAGATTTCGAGGACACCAGCCCTTGTCCCCCCGCGGCAGTGCGGCCGGGGCCCGATGGGCGAACCGACGAGAGGGACTTCGTGGCGCCGGTCCGACGCAACCCTGAACACCTCGTGGCCGACGCGGCCGCGGACTCCGTTCCGACTCGGCGCACTCTGGCGGCGACGGCCCGCAGGGCCACCGCCAAGGCGACCGTGGAGGCCACCGGCGAGGCGGCTCCGGCTGCCAAGAAGGCAGCGCCCTCGGCGGTGAAGAAGGCGCCGAGCCGCCCGACGGCGGTCAAGGCGGTCGCCGACGCGGCTCCGAGGACCCCCGCGAAGGCTCCGGCAAAATCCCCAGCCAAGACGGCGTCCAAGACAGCGGAGAAGCCGGCAGCCAAGTCGGCAGCCAAGACAGCGGAGAAGCCGGCAGCTAAGAAGGCCGCAGCGAAGGCCGCCGTGGCCAAGGCTGCGACCAAGGGCGACGCGCCCACCACGGCCGACGACGAGGTCGTCCTCGAGCTCGTCGACGGCGAGGAGCCGGTGGCCGATCTCGAGGCCGAGGTCGCCCTGGAGGACCTGGCGCCCGCCCCGGAGGCGGAGCTGATCGCGGCTGAGGTCGAGGCGGAGGTAGTCGAGGCTGAGGTGGAGGTTGAGGAGGAGCAGGGCTTCGTCCTGTCCGATGTCGACGACACAGACGAGCCGATCCAGCAGGTCCAGGTCGCCGGTGCCACCGCGGACCCGGTCAAGGACTACCTCAAGCAGATCGGCAAGGTTCCCCTGCTCAACGCCGAGCAGGAGGTGGAGCTGGCCAAGCGCATCGAGGCGGGCCTGTTCGCCGAGGAGAAGCTGGCCGGCGGCATCAAGAACGAGAAGCTCCACCGTGAGATGGAGTGGATCGCCGAGGACGGCCGGCGGGCGAAGAACCACCTGCTCGAGGCCAACCTTCGCCTTGTCGTCTCCCTGGCCAAGCGGTACACCGGCCGCGGCATGCTCTTCCTGGACCTGATCCAGGAGGGCAACCTCGGTCTGATCCGCGCCGTGGAGAAGTTCGACTACACCAAGGGCTACAAGTTTTCGACCTACGCGACCTGGTGGATCCGGCAGGCGATCACCCGCGCGATGGCCGACCAGGCCCGCACCATCCGCATCCCGGTGCACATGGTCGAGGTGATCAACAAGCTCGCCCGCGTGCAGCGGCAGATGCTGCAGGACCTGGGCCGCGAGCCCACGCCCGAGGAGCTCGCCAAGGAGCTCGACATGACCCCCGAGAAGGTCGTCGAGGTCCAGAAGTATGGCCGGGAGCCGATCTCGCTGCACACCCCCCTCGGCGAGGACGGCGACAGCGAGTTCGGCGACCTGATCGAGGACTCCGAGGCCGTCGTCCCTGCGGACGCGGTGTCTTTCACGCTCCTGCAGGAGCAGCTGCACCAGGTGCTCGACACGCTGTCCGAGCGTGAGGCCGGCGTGGTCTCGATGCGTTTCGGGCTGACCGACGGCCAGCCGAAGACGCTGGACGAGATCGGCAAGGTCTACGGGGTGACCCGGGAGCGGATCCGGCAGATCGAGTCCAAGACGATGTCGAAGCTGCGCCACCCGAGCCGGTCCCAGGTGCTGCGCGACTACCTGGACTGAAACTCGACCATCCAAAGGCCCGGAACCTGTTGTCCTGCAACGGGATCCGGGCCTTCGGTGCGAGTGAGTGGCGTAGCACGGCGCTCTCAGTCAAGATAGTGGAATGCCGGACATGACCGACCTCGACCAGCTCCTGGCCTCCTGGGAGATCCATCTGCGGGCCGAGCGCAAGAGCCCGGCGACAATCAAGGTCTACGGCGATGGGGTGCGCCGGTTCCAGGCCTGGGCCGCACTGAACCACCGCGACCCGGTGCTCGACCGCGCCGCCGTAGCCGCGTTCGTGGCCGACCTGCTGGACGGGGGAGCGGAGCCAGCAACCGCCCGCTCCCGGCACCTGGCCCTGCGCCGGTTCACCGCCTGGCTGGTCGAAGAGGGAGAGCTGGCCACCGACCCGCTGGTCGGGTCGCGCCCACCGAAGCTGGACACCAAGATCATCCCCGTGCTCGACGACGAACAGCTCAAGGCCCTAGTGCGGGCCTGCCAGGGCGCGACCCTGCGGGACCGCCGCGACGAGGCGCTCGTCCGGCTGATGGCCGAGACTGGAATGCGCGCAGGGGAGGTCGTGGCCTTGCGGGTCGGCGATGTCGACCTGCACAAGGGCCTCGTCGTCGTCCGCCGGGGCAAGGGGGGCAGGGGACGCACGGTGTCCGTCGGCCCGCAGGCCACCCGGGCGCTGGACCGCTACCTGCGGCTGCGCCGAGCCCACCGGCTCGCTGACACCGCCGAGATGTGGCTCGGCGACCGGGGCAAGACCCTCAACTACTACGGGCTGCACGCGGCCCTGCGCACCCGGGCCACCCAGGCGGGCATCGAACGGTTCCACCCGCACATGCTCCGGCACACCGCCGCGTCCCGGTGGCTGGCCGCGGGCGGGTCTGAGGGTGGCCTCATGGCCGTCGCCGGGTGGACCCGCCGCGACATGATCGACCGTTACGCCCGGGCCACCGCCGCCGAACGGGCCGCCGACGAGGCCCGCCGACTGAACCTGGGGGAGCTGTGATGTCCGGCCCCGCGGATCATGAGCCGGGCCGTCCGTATCGCTACCGGCTGGACCGGTTCTGGCCCGACCTGCCAGAGGACGACCCCGCTGCAGCCCGGCGGGACCGTGCCTGGCGGGAGGTGGCCCAGTTGGACGGCCGACCCGAAGGGGTACGGCGACTGTTGACGATCACCTGCGCTCAGCAGCGGCACGGCGCGAGGACCGGTGAGGCCCCCCGCCTTGGCCACCCGACCCAGGTCCGCGCCGGCCAGGAACCGCCAAAGCGTCGGCACCGACGGTAGCCGGTTCGATCCGCGCAACGCCTCGGTGGCCGGGTCGGCCAACAGCGACCGGTCGGCCAGGAAGTCACCACCGGCCAGCAGCACCTCGGTCAACGCCCGGTAGCACTCCCCACCGGTGAACCCGCCCGGCCCGATCGGCCGCAACGCACGTCGGTCGGCCTCGGCGACCACTTTGAGCCGGTCCAACAGCGGACCCCACAACGCGACTCCCGCGACCGGGGTCAGGTCCGTCTCCGACGCAGCCACCACCGGGGACGGCACAGCCCGTGCCGGACGCGCCAGCAGGTCATCCTCGACATCGAACAACAACCCGGTATCGTTCACCGTGCGGGTGCCCTTCTGCTCGGTTGATCGCGACTTCGACACTCACGATTTTCCCTTGCAGCAAGGGCACTTCCGCGTTATGACACGACCCTCACCGACAAACCGGCTGAAAGATCAGGGTCAGAGCTTGCAGTTCTTGGCGACCCAGACCGCTACGGTGGCGATGTCTTTTGCGTTCCCCGCCATACCATCCGAGATCGCCTTTGCGAGCGCGGCTTGGTCGAAGGACCCGCTTGCGGCGGCCTTCCCAATGTTGTCCATGACGTTGGCGTAGGTGTTGGCGGCCTTTGTGATCTCGGTCGGTGCGTACTTGCGCATGTCGGCCGCCGCCTTCTGCATCTTTGCTCCGGCGGTCGCGGGGTCGCTGGAGGGTGTGTCGTTGACGGCCTGGATCTCCTTGAACGCGCCACAGTAATCGGTGGCGGTGCCTCCGGCGACCGTCGACGAGCTCGGCGTCCCGCTTGGTGAGGTCGTTTCCGCGGGCGATGTTGTGGCACCCGTGGTCGTCGGCGAGACGCTGGACGCCACCGTGTTCGACGTCGATGAGCAGCCGGCCAACCCGACCAGGAGCAAGACCGCGAACGCAGGGATGAGCCGCTTCATGATGTCCTCCTCGGCGCACGCGGGGTGCGCTGCGTCAGCGGGAACGCTACCGGTGACGGATTCTGTGGGCGGCCAAACGGCGACATGCAGTCAGATCGCTTCAACTGGGGGCAAGGCGTGATCCTCAGCGGCTCGACCAGGTCGTCGTAGCAAATCACCCTCCACGGCTGAGGCGTCCTGGCCAAGCCCCAGCCCGGCGTCCCGGAAGTGCCGGTACAGCTCCTCGGCGCGCCACAGCAGCAAGTCAAGATCGTCTGTCGTGAGGAGATCCTCCTCGTGCCCCACCACGTGCCAGGGGGCATCCATCGCCGAGTGGATCATGGTGGGCACGTCGTCGACCTTCAGGTGGGCGTTGGTCACGACCAGGCGCCCAGCGTCGGACAGGTCCCTGACCCACGACTCGACGAGGTGCCCGAGGCATGGCGATGCCCCGCCGCCCCGAAGGGCAGCGGGGCGGTTACGGGTCCTCGATGGCGATCAGCTTGGCTGGGCGAGTCTGGCCTTCAGCAGGGCGCGGACGACCGCCTTGGGCAAGGGCTTGTCGACCGGCATCTGGAGGGCTCCTTTGGTGCCCCCGTACTTGTCCACCAGGTCGGGGAACTGGCTCAGGACGGAGCCGCTGTAGGGGTAGTAGCCGATGTGGTTCTTGTGCGCCATCAGCCCGCATACGTCCCGACCCTCGTAGACGAAGGTGGGCATCTGGTACTTGATGCGCTCCGAGGCGGTGGGAAGCACGGCCAGGATGCGTTTGCGCATCTTCACCAGGGTCTCCCGGTGTGGGGACGGCTGGGCGTTGTAGTAGGCGGCGACATCCGGGGGAGGTTCAGGCATTCACCCACCCTTGCACTCAACGGCCCCCCAAGTGCGCCCGCTGCCGGCACGTCGGTGCGGCTCGGTCCACGGTGCCCTGGGGGCCTCTGCATCGACGTGGAGGCGAGCTCCGTTCGGCTGAACGATCTGGGGTCCTTCTCCCCTGTCGGGGTTGGGGTGGCCGGGCCATGTTGGTGTCGAGGTGAGGGTCATGACGACGTCACGTCACCACAGCCTGTTGGGTATCTCCGGACTTGTGGCAGCGGTGGCGGTGATGACGGCGCTGGGCGGCTGCGGTGGCTCCGGTGGCTCGACCACCGGGGCTTCGGTCCCCGCGACGGACTCGTCGGCGGCTCACCCGACGTCCAGCCCGTCGTGGCCGGCGTCGGCGGCCGCGGCCTTACCGAAGCCGGCGGCTGACCAGTTGCAGGCGCAGCTCACGCGCTACATCGCGGAGAAGAACCTCGTGGGGCTGTCGGCTGCTGTGGTGACGCCGAAGGGCAGCTGGGCCGGTGCTGTCGGCGTCGACGGCGCGGGCAAGGCCATCCGGGCCGACTCGGCGTTGGCCATCGCCAGCACCACGAAGACGTTCGTCGCAGCGGAGATCCTGCTGCTGTCCCAGGAGGGGAAGATCAAGCTCGACGCCCCGGTCACCGATTACGTGACCCTGCCATTCGATTCGAAGGGGGCGACCATCCGGCAGCTGGCCACCATGACCGCCGGCTTCCCTGAGCTGCCCGAGACGACCATCCGCCCCATGGTCAGCGCTGACCTGACGAAGGTGTGGGCCTGCTCCGACGTCGTCGCGCTCGTCGACCCCAATGCGGCCCGCCTGGGCACCCTGGGTGGGCCATCCGCGTACAACGGGCTGAACTACTACATCCTCGGCATGGTGATCGAGAAGGTCACCGGCCAGCCGCTGGCCAGCGTCGTGCGCTCGGACCTGCTCACCCCCGCCGGGCTGGACCGGATCTGGACCCAGACCGGTGCCAAGCCCGAGACGCCGCAGCCGCCGCTGGCGATGCCGGTCGACGACACCACCTACCCCGTCATCGATGCCACGAGTGGCTACCTGCCATCGACCGCCGCGGCGACCAGCAGCTGTGCCGGCGCCGGGATGGCCGCCGACGCGCCCAGCCTGGCCCGCTGGGGCTACCTGCTCTACGGCGGGCACGTCATCGACAACAGCCTGGTGAAGGTCATGACCACCGCGAACCCGCAGGGCGGCGACTTCAACTACGGCTTCGGGACCATGATCGCTGACGACAATGGCGCGCCTGTGTGGGGCCACGCCGGCAACTACATCCAGTACACCTCGATCGTGCTCGTGTGGCCGAAGGACGCCACGGCCGTCTCCGTGCTCGTTCCCATGACGGGTGGGCCGGACAACGACTCCCGGGGCGACCTCGCCTTCCAGCTCCACCAGACGGTGCTGACCTCCGGGTAGACCCATTCCACACGCCGACCCCTGCTTGAGCACCGGCGCAGCTAAGGCTGGATCGAGTCGCACTTGATCGGCACTTAGCGTGCACGCTCAGCGGCACGCTATCGGCACGTCGGTGCGCGAGGCAGACTGTGTCGGGTCCCGGCTGGTGCCAGGAGATCTGCTACGAGCAGGCGGAGTGCTGGTCGTGTATGCGCCGCAGCAGGGTGGTGAGCTGCTCGCGCTCGGCCGGATCGAGGATTGCAAGGAATGCTTCCTGAGCTGCCTCGAGCGCCTTCGCGCCCGCCTCGCGTGCCCGTTTCCCCGACGCTGTTATGGCCACGTTGTGTCGGCGCCGGTCCTCAGAGCAGCGGCTACGACTCACGTAGCCGTGAGACTCCAGCTCGTCTAGGACGGCAACGATGTCGCTGGGGTCCAGCCCTAGCCGCACGGACAGGTCGCGCTGGGAGGACAGCCCGTACTCGTGCAAGCAGGCGAGGACGGCGTAGGAGTTCAGCCGTAGGCCGGCGCTTGCGACAGCGGCGGCAGCGCGCCGCCGCCCGTCGACAGACAGCCGACCGATCAGGTAGGTCGGCGTTGAGAGCATCACCTGCGGAGGCTGCAGGATCTCGCCGTCGGGTCTTGCAGCGTTCATGTAGGCAGGGTAGCGTCCCGGCCAATAGTTGGAGATACCAATCATTGACTCATCCACGGGAAGGGTCCTGCCATGATTCTCGTCACCGGCGCCAACGGCAACATCGGATCGGCCCTTGTTCCTGCCCTCCTCGATCGCGGTGTGCCCGTGCGAGTGCTCGTGCGCGACACGGCAAAGGCGCAGACGGCGTTCGGTGACCGGGTCGAGATCATCGCGGGAGATCTTGGCAACGTGGCCTCGGTCAAGGCGGCACTGAACGGCGTGGAGAAGGTCTTCCTCAACACCCCGTCGCTGGACGGCTTCATTGACCTGCAACGACCACTCATCGACGCCGCCGCGAGCGCCGGGGTCTCGCACCTGGTTCGCATCTCAGTCATGGGCGCCGACCTCACCAGCCCCATCAGCTACGCCCGCGGCCACGCCGCGCTGGACGCTTACCTCGCCTCAAGTTCTCTGCCCTGGACCATCCTGGCGCCCAGCGGCTACTTCCAGAACCTCCTCTCAAGTGCTGAGTCGATCAAACAGGGCGCCATCTACGGCTCCGCCGGTGACGGCGCGGTTGGATATCTCGACGCCCGCGACATCGCCGATGTGGCGGCCACCGTCCTCACCAGCGACGGACACGAGGGCCTCACCCACACACTCACCGGCGGGCAAGCGATCACCTACACCCAGATCGCCGCAGCGTTCCAGTCAGAACTTGGCCACGACGTCGCCTACATCGACGTGACCCCAGAGGCCTTCGGGCAGACCCTTCGCGGCTTCGGCCTCCCCGACAGCCAGGTCGAAGACATCCTCGCGCTGTTCGCGGTCTTCAAGGCCGGCTATGCCGCCATCGTGACCCCCGACGTCGCGCAGCTCCTGGGACGCGAGCCGCGGACAATTGCCGACTTCGTCCACGACTATCGGGCCGTCGTCTCCTAGCCGGGCAGGTTGCCCGAACGCGAGGGTCGGCGCCGACGTGCGCCTAGATGCTGGAGGAGCCATGGCAGGTGCACCCGCCGCGACAAGCAGCCCGCGCGCGGGCCGCGAGCGGTCCAACGCCCGAGTCGCGCTGGTGGCGGTGGCGGCCATCGTAGGAGCGCAGTTCCTGCTGGTGCTGGTCTTCTCCTGGTCCTCCTCGCGCCAAGCCCCCCACGCGCTCCCCATCGCCGTCGCTGGTCCACCACAGGCCGCCCAGGGCTTGGCTCAGGGGCTTGCCCACTCCGAGCCGGGAGCCTTCGCCGTCACGGTCCTGCCCGACGACACCGCCGCGCGGGGCGCGGTCAGCAACCGGCGGGTGTATGCGGCCGTCTCGCTCATGGCCACCGGAGCGACGCTGTACACTGCCTCGGCGGCCAGCCCGACGGTCTCACAAACCCTCGCCCAGACCGTGCCGGCGGCAGTGGCGCGCGCCCTCCCTAGCGTGACGGTGACCGTGATCGACCTGGCCCCCAACCCGACCCACGACCCGCACGGCGCGTCGATCCCCGGCGCGCTGATCCCGCTGACCATCACCTCGATCGCTGCGGGTGCGGTTACCGGGCTGCTCGTCCGCGGTCGCGCCGCCCGGATTGCCGCACTGACCGGCTACACGATCGCCGCTGGCGCGCTCGCCACCCTGGCCTTGCAAAGCGTTCTCGGCGGCCTGTCCGGGCCATGGCTCGCCAACGCAGGAGTGCTCGCCCTGGGCGCCGGTGCGATAGCGACCGCGACCACGGGGCTGTACGCGGTCGCCGGCATCGCCGGCATAGCCACGAGCGCAATCGTGGTCTTCTTCCTCGGCTTCCCGTTCTCGGGCGCCACCACGGCGTGGCAGCTCGTCCCGACCCCGTGGGGACACCTTGGCCAATTCCTGCCGGTCGGGGCTACCAACGCAGCCCTGCGGTCCGTCGCCTTCTTCGATGCCGCCCGGGCAGCCGGACCGTTGACCGTGCTGGCCGGCTGGGCGCTGGTCGGGCTCGTCCTCGTCCTGCTCGCTCGCGCCTCCCGCACCGCCGCCGGCCCCGCCTAGCCACGCCCTCACCGGCCCGCGTCCGACCGCACCGACCCGCGGGACACCACCGGCCGAGCGAGGAGAATAACGTGCTCAGTGATCAGGAGATCGCTTCGTTGACGCCCGCCGAGCGAGCTGACCTGGTCCGCAGGCTCCAGGCCAACGACCGCGCGATCGGGGCCGAATCGGCCGGGCAGCGGCTGCGCACCCTGTTCCTCAGCCTGGTCGCCGTCGCCTGCGTCGTCCTGGTCCCCTGGATTGTCCTGCTGGCGGTCACGCTCCCCAAGAGTTACGTCGTCCACCGCTGGACCCCGGTCTGGACCGGGTTCGACGTCGCGCTACTGGCCACGCTCGCTGCGACGGCGTGGGCGGCCTGGCGCCGCCGCCAGCTCCTTGTCGTCTTCGCAGTCGTCGGGGCCACGCTGCTGGCCTGCGATGCCTGGTTCGATGTCATGACCGCCTCGACCTGGTCCGACGAATGGGTGAGCGTCTCCTCCGCGCTGCTCGTCGAACTCCCCTTCGCCGCTGTGCTGCTTCTCGTCGCCCGCCGCCTGCTCCGCCTCACCCTGCAGCGGGTGCACGGCCTGTCCGGCACGGTCGGGACACTGCCACCGCTGTACCGAATTCCGCTCCTAGGCATCGACCCGCGATCTGCGGCCCGGGGGCTCCCAGCGCCCCGGTGAACTCAACGAAGCTTTCGCGATCACCGCGGCGGACTACTGCCTCTCGTAGAAGGCTGGAGATCGCCAGGGCGCCGTGCAGATTGCCAGCACCAGAAGCCCGAAGGCGCTCTCCCCGAAAGCAACATTCACGCGCGCTCCACAGCGCACATACTGCCGGCTATCGAGCGGCCTGTCGCGCCCCTGGGGTCATGCATGCCGAGGTCCGGCGGCTGGCTGCCGCCGGACCCCGGACATGACGAAGGCCGGGCTGCCGGCCCGGCCCTTGTTGGTGCTGGTGCGGGCTACGCGGTCTCGGGATCGCCGACCTGGGTGTCGTCGAGGGTGACCTCGACCTCGTCGTCGTCACTATCCCCTGAGTAGGCCAGGCCGTCGATCAGGTACCTCACTCGGCGTTGAGCGCTGTCGGCGTCGTCGGCGGTGATGTGCACGGTGGCCGTGACAGTGACCGGGACGTGGTAGCGGGGCTGGTAGGCCGCTGCCGTAGGCGGAGTCCCCGTAGACCGTCGGCTCCGGCTCCGGTTCCGCGTCGGGGCTGGCCGCGGTGGCTCGCAGGTCATCGATGAGGTCCTCGGCGACCGCGGCGTCCCCCACATTGCCGGCGCTGACGACGGTG